>NZ_CAXBMP010000003.1:0-290580 GCF_963976965.1 uncultured Alteromonas sp. | reverse complement strand
GCAACTGCTACCATGGCAGTTTGCTAAGCGCTAGGTGGAATTATCGGACGCTTACTTACGATACCCTGATGATACCGCATTAAAGGTTATTACAAGCAACTTCACGGAATTACTAGCTGGAATAGTAAGAGATATCGAAGAAAGATCTAAATCTCGCAAACGGTATTTAAAGAGATTTAAGCCAGAAATACATTTATGTCACAAAACTATTGTTGCAACAGACTGCCATAATATTGATACAAAAAAACTGCAGAGCAGGTTGTTAAAGTATTGGCATGAATTGTTTGAGTTTACTAATCACAATGACATTCATTGGAATAATACTGTGGCAGAACATGCTATTAAGCTTATAGCTACTCACAGAAATAAAAACCTAAAATACTTAAGCATTAAAAAAATTGAAGATTACATGACGATTCTAACAATCTACCAAAATTGTGAAATCAAAGAAAAAAGTTTTCTTCGATTCTTATTAAACCAAAAGCCTGACGACATTTTATAGCTAACGACAAAAGTCTGGAATATCAATACTTAAGTATTTACCTTATCGACTTTTAATCGTCTTTAAATTGGGCATACGATACAAAAAGTTACTCGAGTATTTCAGTATCAACCTTAACGGTATGTGATTTCATAACCCAATGCTTTGTATCCCTTTTCACGTTTTGAAAACATTCGCTTCAGTGTTGGGAAGGTATCGAGGTAATCATAAACCTGAACTGAATTTTTGTTACTCCACTCTCGTCCTATTCGTCCGGCATATTGAGCTAATATACCCTTCCATGCTATCGGTAAGGTGATGAACAACGTATCCAAGTATGGTAAATCAAACCCTTCGCCAACATACTTACCCGTTGCAAGAATTACCTGTTTATCGTTACTTAGATCTACATTTTCTTCGAGCATAGCGATACGCTCTTGCCGCTGTTTAGCTGATATTCCACCATGCAACTCTACAACCATTAGCTCTTTCTTCGTTAGTAAAGCTGACAAAAGCTCGATGTGCTCTTTTCTTTCGGTTAACACCATTACAGCACGTTTATCATCAATACAACTGAGAATATCGTCGACGATCTTTTGGTTTCTGCAATCACTGTTTACTAGGTGCTTATAAATTTGTGAAATATGAGGCTTAGTATCAGGCTCTAGCCACTCCTTAGGAAACGTTGTATCTGTTTCATGTGCTATCACTTGCTGATTAAGCATTGAACCTGATTTAACGCCTTTATAAACAATATCTCCAAGTTGAAACATCATCAGCTTTTCTAAGCCATCTTGGCGTTTTGGTGTTGCAGTGAATCCATGAATGAATTTTGCGTGACTGGACTTGATCAAGCTTTCATAGTTTGATGCTGGTAAATGGTGGCATTCATCAACAATAATTTGCCCATATTTTTCAATGTATGGCTTTATATCCATGCCGTTTCGACTAACTAAACTTTGATATGTGGCTACATCAACCTGATACGACAGCTTTTCCTTACCACCAAGTAATGAACCAACTTCAGTATCTTTTAGAAAAACATTAATACGTTCTAACCACTGTTCAGCCAGTTGCCGACTGTGAACTAATATCAATGTGTTTACTTTACGTTTAGCAACCAATGCTAGTGCCGTGACAGTTTTACCAAAGCCAGTAGAAGCTTCCAGTATGCCAACCGATGATTCTAATAACGCATTAACCGCCTTATTCTGCTGACTTTTCAGCTTTCCAGTAAACTTAACTTTGGCAAGGTTGTCACCTGAAAACCGCTTATCATCGAAAATGATTTCAATTTTTTGTTCAGTTAATTGAGCTTCTACAGATGATAAACACCCTCTGGGTAAAATTAAAAATGTACCTTCAACATGAGCGGCGCAAATATATCTTGGAATGCCAATAGTAGATAAGCGAAGGCCTTGCCGTTTATAAAACTCAGAATTAGAAAATACTGCTAACTGTTTAAGTCTTGATGTTAATTTGCCGGGAAGTTTATCTATAGGAATATAAATCTGATCTGCAATAACTAAGGTTATTTCTTCTGGGCAATTGGCAATCACATCATTATCAATAGAAGAGAGTTTCTTCCAAGGTGTGTCTGCCAAGTCATTATTAGCTTTTTCATCAATTAACGTTATTTCATCCAGCAAGCTATCAAGTGTCGTACTATTAATTTTTTGAATTGAAGCGAGCTTAGCCCACTGGTCTTTATAAGCTATCCCTGAGGAATTTATGAATACACTATTGCCAAGTTTTCTTGGCTCTAGTTGAAGAGGTAATGCTATCAAGTTACCAAAGCCACCTTCTGGCATAACATCTTGATTCGGAAACAAACGATCAAAGCAAGTAAATGAGAGCGCAGGGTACATTTCCATCGCTTTCGTTAATAGCCCATTACCCAACTTTCTAGCTTTGGCTGCTTCAATAGCTTGCGAAAAGAAGATCCATACATGTCCACCATTGCCGCTTCTAGAGCGTTCGATAATGTGAGGTACTTTATAAAAATCACAGGCTTCAGAAAAAGCTTTAACGGAGTGAATCCAATCGTCTTTATCAAAATCAGCAGCAAGAATGTGGGTTGTATTATTCTCTAGAAGTGGGTAAATACCAATCGTTTGATTCCCTTTTAGGTGATCAAATATCGCTTGACCATCATAATGCTTGAATTGTTTATTTGAGCATTCTGTGCAACTAATCCGTGGTTTATTACAAACTTTAGGTTTCCATTCATTCCAACACGCTGGCGAATAACCACTTCGACCATTTTGCGATTCCCAACGAAACGGATAAACGTCATTTCGACCTTTAAAATAAGAAATGAATAAATCGACTTTAGCTTCAGGTGAAACGTGTTGGTTAAAGTGTTTGGCTAGCTCGACTTCTTGTTGTGCAAGAATACTATTACGTTCATTTAACAACGACTCTTTTTCTTCAGCGAGTCGCTGAAGCTGATTATCAATTTCTAAGAGTCTATCTGATAACGAACTGGACACATTTATAACTCAAAAGCAGTTTTAAGATTTTCAGCTCTTAATATTCGCATGATATCAACGTAGTCATTAGAAACGACATAGTAAATAGCATGTTTCCCATACACACTTCGTCTATATCCCTTGCGAATATGAGCAACAGCCTGATAATGCAACGGGTTTTCCGCTATGCTTTGAAACTGAATAATCAACCCATCAACGTATGATTTGGCCTGAGCTAACCCAAAGTTATCAATGCCATATTCAAAAAGCAGCTCGAAATCCTGATCGGCAGCAGAGCTTAATCTATACTTCGCCATTAGTTTGTTTTCGAGCAATCACTGCATTAACAATATCTTCAGGAGAACGAGAGCTAAAACCGCTTTGCTCTGCTTTGATCAGTTCTTGCCTTATAATTTCAACTTCGCTTGTACGCATTTGCTCTTTTCTGATCAAATCTCGTAATAACTCGCTGTCACTAGCATAGTCTCCAGTTGCAAGTTGAGCTTGCATCCATTGTTCTTGTTGATCAGTTACTGTGATACTTTTCTTTACCATTGCCATAATTTACCTCCAATGAAAGAAATCTCGTAAGGATATAATCCTACTTTATACTACCACAATAAAGTTTAGTTCAGAACTGGTAAGAATCAATTTGAGTTACACCATACAATTCATAGGTGGTAACAATATCGGTAAGTTGCTGGTCATGACCACGTTAAAATGGGCACTTATAAAGGGATTACAAGCTAGCCAACGGGGCCTCATAATCGGCAGGTCCCCTGTTCAAGTCAGGGTGGGGCCACCATTTCTTCTTTGAATTTCTTATCTGTATTAAAATTCTTCCCAAGAATATCTTACTCCTACGATAATATTCACTTGCGCTCACTTGCGCGCGCCGCCGCCCTACTATCTTAAACAGTCTTCTTGTCTCTATTGCTAACCTCTTTCAAATACACATCTACAGGCTACATTTACGTAAGCACACGTAAAACGTGTAAAAACACGTAAAAGCCCTTGCCTCATCATCCTCATAAAAGCTCAAATAATGTTTTATTTCATAGAGTTATGTGAGTTCAGATTTACACAAATGAAATAAAGATGAAATAAAAATAGCCAACAATTGCGCTACCTCAGGCAACAGTAATACGACATGCCCAAATAAGCATGCGTGGCTAGCTGAGCACTTAAACCAAACTTTACCTAGAACGGGAAATTCATGAACCATAAAACTCAGTTCAATCGCATCGCGATGGCTGTGGCTTTGTCTATTGGCGTTGCAACAACAGCCGTTGCAGCCACTGGTCAATCATCAGCTATGCGCGGCACCATACTAGGCCCTCAAGGTAATCCCGCAGCAGGCAGTTCAATTACTATTATTCATCAACCTTCAGGAACGGTAAAAGAGACCACCGTAAATGAAGAAGGCGCATTCTCAGCACGAGGTTTACGTGTTGGTGGCCCTTATATGATTATCGTAGAGTCACAAAAGTTCCAAAGCCGTGTTATCGAAGATGTATATTTAGAACTGAATGACACATTCGAACTTGATGCTGCCCTTGAAACTACTTCTGATATAGAGCGTGTAACGGTAACCGGTAGCCGCGACTTTTTCTCAAACAACGGTTCAAATTCAGTATTTGGTGAATCGGCTATTGAGAACATGCCTACCTTTAACCGAGATATAAAAGATATTGTTCGTTCAAACCCGTTAGCGGTGGTAAGTGCCGATGGTGAAGAATTAAGTATTGCCGGCTCTAACCCGAAATATAATACTTTCACCGTTGATGGCGTAGGCGTTAACGACACCTTCGGCCTACAAAGTAACGGTTACCCTACGTCACGCCCCCCAGTGTCTTTAGATGCTATTGGCCAAGTGTCTGTTGAGTTTACGCCCTTTACCGCCCGCGCAGGTAAATTTGGCGGTGGTAACGTGAACGTGGTGACCAAATCAGGTACCAATGAATTTCACGGTACGGCATTCTATGAAGAAGTGCCTTTCTCTGGCACCGCAAAAGACACCAAACTTTACAACACGGAATATGACGTCGATAACGATGAATCGTCCTACGGTTTCACTCTTGGTGGTCCATTAATAAAAGACAAACTTTTCTTCTTTGGCTCCTATGAAAAATGGGAAGAAGAAATCGATACCGGCTTTAACTCTTCAGCCTACCCTACAGAGCTCGTAAGCGCGGCAGAAGACGTGATTACTGCCCTTAGCGATACCTACGGCCTTGAAGATTCAATAGCGGGCGCGCCTGATGCAGACGAAGATGAAAAATACCTCATTAAATTAGACTGGAACATTAACAACGACCACCGTGCCGATTTCACCTACAGCTATCAAGAAAACACAGCGGCACAAAACTACAACGAAGATTCAGATACTATTTTATTAACTTCGAATACCTGGACCCTTGCGCAAAAAAATACTTACTACACTGCCCATGTCTATTCTGACTGGACAAATAACCTTCAAACAGAAGTTAGCCTTTCTTACAAAGAGTTTGAACAAGCCTCTGTCACGGCTTCTGATTGGGGTGAAATAAACGTTGATACCGCAGCGGGCACAGAGAGTGGCTATACCGTAGTAGCAGGCGTAGATGAGAACCGCCATGCAAACGTGCTAGAAAACGAAGTGTGGAACTTTGCATTGCATGCTACTTACTTAGCTGGCGATATCGAATATAAGTTTGGTACTGAAATAGAAAACACGTGGAACTACAACCTATATGGTCGTGATTCTTTAGGCACTTGGTATTTTGACGATACTGAGGCATTCGCTAATCAGGAAATCTCTTATTTCGAATATGCCAACGCGTATACAAATGATGTTCAAGACCTTGCCTATGACGTTGAAAGTACGGTTTACTCACTTTACGGTGATGCTACTTATGAAGTGTTTGACGACTTTACGGTAACCGCAGGCCTTCGCTACGAGTACCTTACCGTTGAAGACTCACCACAATTAAATAGCAACTTCGCTAGCACCTATGGCTTTGCGAATACTGAAAATCTAGATGGCTTCGATATTTTCCTTCCACGCGTAAGCTTTAATTGGGATATCAACGACGACTTAACTCTACGTGGTGGTGCTGGCCGCTTCTACGGTGGTATGCCACTGGTTTGGATATCTAACGCTTACACCACCGATGGTGTAACCAACGACTCAGTAACCTTTTCTAGCCTTGACACAAGCTCGGTAGACTTCACATCAGTTCCTACAGAAGCCCAAAGTGCGTTAATGCAAGGTGCAGGAAGCACGAACTCAATCGATCCAGATTTTGAACTGCCCTCTGATTGGCGCTATCAAATTGCGGCCGACTACACGTTCGACATCCCTACCCTTGGCGACAACTTCGCGTGGACAACTGAGTTAACCTACGTTGACCGCGAAAATGCGGCTTATTGGGAAGACTTATCGCGTATCGATAATGGTAACAGTACCCCAGATGGCCGTATTATCTGGGACAATGTTTACGACGGCACTGAATATGAAGACAACTATGATATTCAATTAACCAACTCGGATGACGGTGGCCGTAGCATTCTGTTTACCACTGCGTTAGCTAAACAATGGGATAACGGCATAAGCCTAAATACATCCTATACCCACCAGGATATTACCGAGGTTAACCCAGGTACAAGCTCAACGGCAGAATCTAACTATCAATATGAAGTAACGGTCAATCGTAACGACCCTACCGTGGGCACCGCTTACTATGAAACCAAACACCGTTTTTTAGTGAACCTTGGTTACACTCATGAGTATTTTGAGGGTTATAGCACTAACTTCAACTTATTCTTTGAACGTCGCTCTGGTCAGCCTTTCTCTTGGGTACTAGGTTCATATCAAAGCGGCGGTTTGGGCGATCAAACTGCGTTTGATGATTCAGATGTGTATCTTCCTTATATTCCATCAGGCGCCAACGATGCTGCCGTAGATTTCGACAATGGCCTTAGCTACGACGAAATTATGGCGATTGCTGAGCAAGCAGGTGTCGCTGGAAGCGCTGGCGGATATGTTGGAAAGTACTCGTCAACTCAACCTTGGATCACCACAGTAGATTTAGCTATTTCGCAAGAAATTCCAGGGTTTGTTGAAGGCCACAAAGGTCGTATTTATTTGAATATCGATAACTTTGCGAACCTGTTAAACAGTGACTGGGGTAAAGTGTATGAAATGACTTATCCTCAGCAAATACTGTTTGATTACGACATCAACGATGCGGGCCAATATGTTTATTCTGAGGCATACGGCGGCACAGACACCAGCAACTATGACTCGTTTGATGAAGAGCAATCTACATGGCGAATTAAGGTAGGCGTGAAGTATACCTTCTAATTTTTAAATAAATATATTCATCAGGACAAAGCCAGCTGCATTTAGCTGGCTTTTTTATTTCAGTATTAATGACGCATTTAATATGCTGAGTTTAGCGTCAAAAAAAGTTGGCAAGCTATTTGTAAGTTCAGAGGCAGGTATTGAATAAAAGAGTGCCTAATACGCACTGAACAACGAGATTTTGACACTATGCGCCTACCAACCAAACAACTTATCAGTAAAATTGAAACACTATCTAATGATTTGTCACAAAACCAGCTATCCAACTTTCTTGATATCATTAACGCGATGACTGCACTCGTTGAAGAAGCTAGCGAGTTGAGTAACCACGATGGCGCACCAAAAATCAAAGAAATACCTGCCGCCGGGTCGATTATGCATTGAAGATTGAGGTCATAAACCTATGTTTTTAAATATGCTTATCTTTATAATCTTTACCGGTTAAAGGTCGCTATTACCTATTTGCAATGATCACTCAGCTGCTTTTATAGTTAACGCGGTTTTCTTAACATTATCGTCGTTAGGAAACCGCAATAGGGCTTCTTCAATCAGTATCTGAGCTTTGGCTAGATTTCCATTACTAGCAAGGGCGTAAGCATAGTTGTTTATATAAGCCGCCTGACTTTGACCTACTTGATAGCCCTCTTCAAACCATTTCACCGCTTTCTCTGGTTGTTCATCTAAATAGTAATTCCCCAACAAAAAATAAGCTAACCATTGATTGGGCCACTGCTTTGTAGCAGTTCCTAAAAAGGCAATAGCTTGCTCGTCCTTTCCCACCTCTAACATATCGTAAGCAGCACTAATGTAAGTAAACGAATTCATCTTATCGCTGATTTTATTTGGAGGAACTGGCGCTAATAGCCAATAATTTCCTCTTCCCCATGTTTTTTCAAATAGTTCGAAGGACATGGTGTGATTGGGCGTTAAGCCCGTATGCAAGGTCATGGTGCGAGTGGTTAAATCGAAACCTGTCACTACCGCGTAGTGCCATTGGGGTAGCAGTTGAATAGATAAATTTTGAAATACAATGACAGGTATATCACTACTCACTAACTGCATTAATTTAGTCAGCGTACCCCGTTCGGCATAAGGTAAAAAATCATACTGGCGCGTTGCCGTAATCATTTCTAGCTGTAAGCTTCCTTCTTTATCAGGAATAAATATTTTGGGGGCTATCTCATTCGTACTAATACTGTGCCCGTAATATTCAAATACTTCTGATAGCGTGGTGGGGCCACAGTAAAACTGTTCTTGAGCATAAAATGGGACATTGTTTATGGTATGGCTTAATGGCACTCCAGAAGGTTTTTGTAGCGCTATACGGTCTGCCTGCGGCGTTCCCTGGCACCCACCTAGCAATAAAAAGCCCGCAATAAAGCAGGCTCTGAAAAAAACATCTAATTTCATATTAGCTATTAATTGGACGAATAAAAGGATATACGTCAGTTACGCCTACCAAATCTAAGATAGCGATAATGGCAAGTACAGTAAGTACTGCACCAACAACACCACCGGCAGGTGCATCGTTTAATTGGCTGTTAAGCTGCGCTATTTCACTGTTAGTCATACCGTTTATGCGAGAAATAGCATCGCCCTGTGTAACACCCAGACTTACCAGTTTTTCTTGCACATCAGCGCGGCTAACCATTTCAATGAGTTGCTGTTTGTTGTAGGCGTGCGATTGTGCCTGCATCACGTTGTGAGAAGTCACCGCTTCAGCATGTACCGTTCCAGTAGTAACAACAAAAGCGGCCGCAGCACCAACCAACAATTTAGACATATAATTCATAGGGGTTCCTTTTCTCTTTATAAAATCTACAACATTAAATCTTATACAAACAAAATGAAAAATAGGTTCAAACGATACAAGAGTCAGCGGGCTTAATTTTTCAATATTGGGCGTTGAATGTGAATATTAACTCTAGATCTTTACCATCAAGTATTTTAAAGATAGTGAAATAGGTTTACCCTTCTAGGCATAACAATTAAGAGTAACCAACTGTTCTCACAATGCGCTTTTTTGCTCTTTCGGCCGTTTTTCTTCTAAGCTCACTTATTTCAGGATTAGTAAGTGGAAACGTTATTACCACATCATCAATAACGCTTCATACTGACGACCACAATTTAACGAACAGAATTAATCAACCACATGCCCCCTTTTCCGCAAGTGTGGATACGGCGCAATTATTGGTTGGTGCCTTAGGCTACGATAAGCCTATTTTAGAAGTCTCACTCAAACGTTCATTCCAACAGATAGAGAATGGCGAATCGGTTTGTGTTATCAACAAGATAAAATCAGCCGAGCGAGAAAAGAAGTACACAATTTCTTTGCCGCTTAACTTTTTTCAAACCCAACGGTTATATCAGCTTTCCTCACTGCCGCCTTTGGCTCCAGCGCTACTAAACGAGAATGGCGAAATAGTCAGCATTCATAAAGTACTAGACGCGTTTAAAGTCTCGGCCATTGTGCTGCCAGAAACCTATTCTTACGGTGAGCGGGTAGATGATGACTTACGTAAAATAGACGACAAACAAATTATAACCTTAAGCAACCCTGCATTTTTCTCGCGTTTTACGAAAATTATTGCTGCTGGCAAAGCTGATTTCGCCCTTATATTCCCCGCGTCGTTGTATCAATCATTCGGCAAAACTAAGCCTATTGAAATGAGAAGTTACGCTATTGGGAACAACCCAAAGTTCGTTTCTGGGCACGTTATCTGCGGTAAAACACCTGAAGCGCTTGCCTTTATTGAGAAAGTAAACGAGGCGATAAAAAGCATTTACGCCAACCCCATTTTTATCGAAGCACACACGAAATACCTTCCTGCAAAGGCGAAAAAGATAGTCGAACAAGAAATACGGCAACAGGTAGCTAACATCCTGTAGGTTTTTTCCTATCACACCGATTCATTCTTTCAATTTTCGCCACAGTAAAGTTGTCTTTATACTTGTTTAAATCAACTTAACAGATTTAATAGACAGGTCAACGAAATGAATTCCTCAGCTGCGCCCACGTCCTTTCCTCTTTATGCCACCAAGCGCCCTAAACTTGCGCTTATCGCTGAAGGTGGTGGGCAGCGAGGAATTTTTACTGCTGGTGTATTGGACGCCTGGCTTGAAGCAGGTTACGACCCTTTTGACATGTTCATTGGCACGTCTGCGGGCTCACAAAACTTAACCAGTTTTTTAGCCCGTCAAAAGGGTTATGCGAAACGTTTAATTCGTGGCTTGTCTCGGCATAAGCGATTCTTCCAATTAGGCCGCGGCTTAATGGGCAAACATATTGTCGATTTGGATTGGTATTTTGAGAAAACGAAAGAAGCGAACCGCATTTTAGATTTCAAGGCCGCGAAAGAAAGCTTAGGCGATAGAGAGTTGTTAATTACCGCTACAAATTCTCGCGATCGTAAGCCTTATTTTTTAAGCCCCAAAGGCAGTGGTAATCAATGGCGTGAACTATTGAAAGCCTCTAGCGCTCTACCCTTTTTATACAAACAAGGCGTAAAGCTTACTACTGAATACAACGCGGTTTCGGTTAGCGAGAACAAAACGAATTCGCTTCCTCAAGCACAACCTGAATCAGATTATTATTTAGATGGCGGCTTAGGAGCCCCCTTGCCTGTCCGTGAAGCTTACGAACGGGGTGCCAGAAAAATCGTGGTTATTCGTACTGGCGATGTGAATTTTCAAGCTCAATCAGCATGGCTTCACAAATTAAAATCACTGGTGTGCGCAACGGGACATTGCCCAAAAACAATTAACTACCTGGTTCAGCATGAACAAGCGTACCAGCAAGAGTTAGCGTTTATTGCTAATCCACCAGCGGATGTGGAAATTATTCAAATTTTTGCAGGCACTAAATTACACAGTAAATTACTAGGCAGTGCGGATAGCGATCTTCGCCACGACTATAAAATAGGCGTTGAAGCAGGACGAGATTATTTATTTGAACATGGCGAGCTGAATTTACCTATTGGCGATACATCTTTCGATACGAGTAATGATGATTTGAGCCGTGAGATAATACCTAACCCAGCAAATGTGCAGCACAGCGCTACACAGTTCGAAAAACAGCGCTTGTCAGCATAACGGCTTGCAGTGTGGGATTAAGTGAAAATATCGTGAAAGGTATTAATGCCATATAATGCTATAAGTAGGCTCTAAGTAGACTTAAAGCATGCGAAGCTCTAAGTAATTGTCTAATACAAAGTAAAAAAAAAGCGTTTACCTTTCGGTAAACGCTTTATTCGTACTAGGTTAGTGACGTATTAGATGAGGTTCGTTGCAATAGCGCCTGCTACTGTTGCAGATGCGAGTGACACTAATGCACTTGCAAATAACCACCACGCTGCCGATGCTGCAGTTGCTCTAACCGCTTCCGTTTCACGCAATGCCATGTCCTTCATTTGTGTTACACGGCTATCGATTTCATCTTTCATCGATTCCAACTTAGTAATCAGCTCTTCGCGTGCCTCATTGTACTTAGCAATATACTCGTCAATGTCTTCATTCGATAAGCGGTCATTGTTGGTCAACAATGCGCGAAGCGATCTCTCATCCATCTTCTTCATTCTGCTAAGTGCGATTTCTGGCGCATCAGTTGGATTGTCCAGCATATCCATGAAGTCAGATTTCAAATTGCGATACGCAAGTTCAGGTCTATCTAAGCTATCGAACCACTTTTGAATACGCTGCTCTAACTGGCTACGCTTAGCAGGAAGATTATCAACCTGTTCTTCGTATGAATCTTCATTACTTTGAAATTTAGCCACTACTTTGTCGTAAGTACTTAGTAGCTTTTCAGTTTTTGATGAGTCCATTTTAGGGTGGCTTTCAATAAGCGCTTTTAATGTATTTCTATCTAATTTAGATGCTCTGTTTGAAATGATGCGCTGCGCATTTTTGGGGTTATCAAAAATAGCATTCATATCTTCCTGAAGTTTCTCAGGGGTAATTTCTTCTTGATCAGATTCATCTAAATATGATGAAAACTTAGCGCGATATTGGCGCCCTTTTTCTTCATCACCCGGTGAAAGTTTATCAAACGCGTCTGTTGCTCTATCTTGATTAGAACTGTTATTACTAATAGCACCTTTAATATCATCGTATGTTGAAGCAACTTTTTTCTTTTGGTCTTCATCCAAAGAAGGTCTATTACTAGGGAAGATGCGAATAAGTCCCCGATGTGAGATCATAGCTGCATAGTAAATCACAGCCATTACCGCCCATGAGCCAACAGTTAACTTTTGCCGATAGCGAGTTTTCCAGCAAGCGCCGTCAGACCCGTAAAGAGATATTCTTATCCAGAATGGATAACCTGCTGCCGTGGTCTCAATTGCTGGAAGTGATTGAACCCTTTTATCCTAAAGCAGGCAATGGCAGACGTCCATATGCGCTTGAGACCATGTTTCGCATTCACTGTATGCAGCAATGGTATAGCCTCGGTGATGAAGCGATGGAAGATGCGTTATATGAAATTGCTTCGATGCGTCAGTTTGCGCAACTGTCACTGGATAAAGCCATTCCTGACCGCACCACCATTATGAACTTCCGTCACTTGCTGGAAAAGCACAAGCTGACTCGCCAATTATTCAAAACGGTCAACCAATGGCTGTCGGAGTGCGGTGTGATGATGACGCAGGGTACACTGGTGGATGCGACGATTATTGAAGCTCCCAGCTCCACCAAGAATAAAAAGAATGAGCGTGACCCGGATATGCACCAGACCAAAAAAGGTAATGAATGGCACTTCGGCATGAAAGCCCATATAGGAGTGGATGCCAAGAGTGGCCTGACGCATACGCTGGTGACCACTGCCGCCAACGAACATGACCTGAATCAGATGAAGAACCTGTTGCATGGCGATGAGGAATTCATCTCTGGCGATGCTGGATATCAAGGCGCAGAGAAGCGTGAAGAACTTAAAGAAAAGGATGTGGAATGGCTGATTGCTGAGCGTCCCGGAAAGGTTCGGGCACTGAAAAAGCATCCCCGCAAAAACAAAACTGCCATCAACATCGAATATTTAAAAGCCAGCATCCGAGCAAAAGTTGAACACCCGTTTCGCATCATCAAATGTCAGTTCGGCTTTATCAAAGCACGCTATAAAGGGCTGACAAAAAATGACTCACAGTTAGCCATGCTATTCACCTTGGCGAACCTGTTTAAAGTAGACCAGATGTTACGACGACAGCCAAGATCTGTCTGAAATCCGGGAATAGCCCGGAATTAGGTCGAAATCCGGCCTAAAACGGCAGTATATTGGCCAAAATTGAGAATTTAGCGTTCAAAAATTAGACGGCGAATGCAAAGGCTGGTTCAAGAACTAAATTGCAGGACTTATTCGCAGTTTCCCTAGGTATGCAAGTTGCTTTAACTAGGTTGCTTCATCTAATTTGTCTTAACGATGTAGACAAGATTTTAAAGGTAGTTAAATTTAACATCAGAAGGAACAATCTAATGAACAATCGAAATAGACAGTCAATTTTTTCAAAGCCTACTGTAATCGCCAGTGTTATTGCGTTAACCCTAGGTGGTAGCGCATTTTACGTATCTGCTCAGGAATATAACGAGGCTACAAATTCCGAAATAGAAGTTGTGAAGGGTAAGACTGATGTTGAAGTTACTCAACCAGCGCCATCTGTAGACGTAAATCAAAAAGATCCAGAAGTCGATGTTGCGGTAGGCCAAGCGAAGGTCGATGTAGAATACCAAGACCCTGAAATTCGAATTCAACAGCAACAGCCTGAAGTTGAAGTAGTTCAGGCTGAGCCGCAAGTTAGCGTGGAAACCGCTGAACCACAAGTGACCGTAAACCAAGCAGAACCAGAAATAGTCATAGAGAAAAGTGAGCCTGAAATAAATATCGTTAGACGGGACGAAAACGGCGATATTCGCAAAGACAGTGATGCCGCTTATGTCAAGCATTTAACTGTTCAAGAGCTAGAAGACAAAGACATTGTTGGGCCCAATGGCGAAGAAGTCGGTTCTATAGAAGAGGTGGTTAAAAGTAACCAAAACGAAGAGCTGGCACTGGTAGTGGAAAGCGGCGGTGTAATGGGCGTAGGCTCTCGTAAAAGCGTGCTCCCGTTGAGTGAAGTATCTCTGGAAAATGATGAAATTGTATGGAGTTCTGAAAAGAAGGTAGAGCAGTTGCCTGAATATTCAGATAGTCAGTTTGTTTCTATCCAACAAAAAGGCCAAACCATTGAAGACTTTTTAAGCGGTGAATAATTTAATAGCTTATTTAAAGACAACTTTTACAGCTTAAGAGGACATATATTATGAAATTCAATAAATTAAATACCGCTCTAGCACTCACGCTAGTAGCTACGTCACCTTCAATTTTTGCTCAAGAGATGGCTTCTGCTGAAAAGCAAAAGACAAACTATGACGCCGTAATCCAGCAGTACGATGTGAACAAAAACGGCGAACTAGATAAAGATGAGCTACAAGCTTATATGACAGAAAGCCAAACCAAATCTACTGAACGAAAGGGTGATAAAGTTTCTGTAACTCAGAAACCGGCAATAGTTACCATCAATCAAAAACCGGCTCAAATTACGGTGACACAACCTAAACCTGAGGTATCGATTACCACAAACGATCCTGATATCTCTATTCAACAGCCAGAACCGGAAGTTACGGTTTCGCAGGCAAAGCCTAAAGTAAACGTGAAATCGGGGAAACCAGCGGTTGATGTTAAACAGGATGATCCTGAAGTAGCGGTAAAACAACCCGAACCCACGGTTGATGTTGAACGCGAAGACATTTATGTGGAAGTAGACGACAATTAATACAAAGTGAGTCCACATGCGTTTTAGCCTGAGGTTATTTTTGGCTAAAATACATTCTTAGCATTCTTAGTATCCTTAGCGTTAGGGGGTAAGTCATATTACCCCCTTTTCGCTAAGTCATACGCCGTAGCAATTTTTCTAAAGTTTCATAGTATCGACAATACACGCAACCTACTCCCAAAAGATTATAAGGGCACGAGCCATTGATATCTCTGTTGCGTCCCGCTTTAATTGCTTATTGATTCACTACAAATTTGTGAAGATACAGCCAATAGCTCAAAATTTCCTCGACACAGCGGCCGTTATTCCTTATAGTGCGCGCCCAAAGCTTACTCGTACAAAACGCATTTTTTTGCGTTAACTACCAAGCTATCTTTTCTTCTGATTTACCCGCTGGATACCTGTTTTGATTACCACCGCCAATATCACCATGCAGTTTGGTTCTGCACCCTTGTTTGAAAATATCTCTGCCAAATTTGGTAACGGCAACCGCTATGGCCTTATTGGCGCAAACGGTTGCGGCAAGTCTACCTTCATGAAAATTTTGAGCGGTAAGTTAACGCCAAGTGCCGGTAACGTGTCTATGGCGCCAGGTACCAAACTCGGTATCTTAAGCCAAGACCAATTCGCCTTCGAAGAATTCAGCGTAGTTGATGCCGTTATTATGGGCGACCGTGAATTGTGGGAAGTCAAAAAAGAGCGTGACGAAATATACAGCAAGCTAGATATGAGTGAAGAAGACGGCATGCGCGTGGCCGACTTAGAAACCCAATTTGCTGAAATGGATGGCTACACCGCAGAAGCCCGCGCTGGCGACATCCTGAACGCAGCAGGTATTGAAGAACACTACCATTTTGGTTTAATGAAAGAAGTGGCGCCAGGTAAAAAAGTACGTGTTTTATTGGCCCAAGCTTTGTTTGCCGACCCAGACATTTTGCTTCTCGACGAACCGACCAACAACTTGGATATTTACACCATTACGTGGTTAGCCGATGAGCTAAATAAACGTAAATCCACCATGCTGATTATCTCGCATGACCGCCACTTCTTAAACTCAGTATGTACTCACATGGCTGATATCGATTACGGCGAATTACGTGTTTATCCAGGCAACTATGATGCGTTCATTGAAGCATCAATGTTGGTTCAAGAGCAGTTACTTAATGAGAACGCAAAGAAATCTGCTGAAATTGAAGAACTTCAAGGCTTCGTAGCGCGTTTCTCTGCTAACGCCTCTAAAGCGAAGCAGGCGACCTCTCGTGCTAAGCGCTTGGAAAAAATTGAGCTAGCTGAAGTTAAATCTTCTAGCCGCCGCAAGCCTTATATTGTGTTTGAACAGCACAAGAAACTGCATCGCTTAGCCATTACGCTAGAAGATGTAGGTCATGGCTACCCAGACCTTCCGTTATTTAACAACGCTAACTTATTGTTAGAAGCAGGCTCTCGCCTTGCTATCATTGGTGAAAACGGCGCGGGTAAAACTACCCTCTTAAAATGTTTAGTTGATGAATTATCACCTGAGCACGGTACGATAAAGTGGGCTGAAAATGCCGCTATTGGTTATATTCCACAAGATAGCACCAAAGATTTTGACTGCGATTTAAGCTTGTTTGATTGGATGAGCCAGTGGCGCTTGCCTAAGCATGACGACTTGCAAGTTCGTGGCATGTTAGGCCGCTTATTGTTTAGCTCAGACGACTTTAACAAGAAAGTTGCAGTATGTTCTGGTGGTGAGAAGAACCGCTTGTTGTTCGGTAAGCTGATGCTACAAGACATCAACGTATTGGTAATGGACGAGCCTACCAACCACTTAGATATGGAATCTATTGAAGCGCTGAACAATGGCCTTTATAAATTCGACGGCACGGTTATTTTTGTAAGTCACGACCGCGAGTTTGTGTCATCACTGGCCACGCAGATTATCGAAATAAAAGATAACAAGCTTAACCACTTTGAAGGTAACTACGAAGAGTTCTTGGCGCATAGCGAAGGCAAGTAGCCTTTAAAGTAGCCTTTAAAGTAGCCAATGTTATTGCTAAAGCCCAGCATGGTAAATTTACCTTGCTGGGCTTTTTAATATAGGGGACTTTTTAATATGGGAGGCTTTAAACACTACAACACCAACACCTTTTTTACTGTTTTTCTAACAATACAATTCCATGCGAAAAATCGGGCAATACTTGCTATACCGGCGTCTTTCGTAAATGCAAAAAAGCGCGCTTTAACTCGCTTGTACGCCAGCTCTCTATTTTCGTATTTCACATCAGCCATAGACGCATGATTTAAATGCGATGAATCTAAAAACTGCTGAATACTGTGATGATCACGCTTTTCAATGTTCAGTGGTAATTGTTTTTGAATTACGCCTTCATCGCGCTGCTTATCTAAAATACCATTAATGGTCAGCATGGCATTTAACCTGCCCCGCTCGTAATCATATTGGCGAAAGCGTTCATCAAAGAAGCCTAAAAATGCACCTAGCAACTCACCACTAAGCTCGTCTTTTTTGGCGGTAATGGTATAAATGGTTTTTAAATTGGTTGGGCCTAACCCCGCGGCATGCTCTAACAACGCAATGGTGTCTACCCATAGCTTAAAGTGACTTGGTGGAAGTGGTTTTTCTGCAACATCAACACGATATTGAGTAGCGAGCCGGGCAATATCGGCGGCATATTCAACAGTATTTCCACCATACACCACGGCGATCATTGAATCTATAATGGCTTGCTCTGCGAACACCTCTTCGCTGGTCGCGCTATACAGTTTTTCTCGTAAGGTGTCGGCTTGATGATCTAGCCTAAGCACCTTTTCATTGTCTTGCTCTTGCAATAACCATTCTTGAAACCCGCTTTGAAGGTACACGCTATTGAGCATTTGCTTGGCACTTTGTGCAAAGGATGCTGTTGTTGCATCAAATTCTGGATTGGCAGCACTCTCCCTAGGGTTGGGTGAAATGTAAAAGTAAAAGCGGTTTTCATAATCGGTATAGTTTGTATCGTTTTGTTCAGCCAATGATACAGCCATACCTAAAGGGTAATTATTAAACGCCCCACCATCCATAAAGCTAAAGGTACTGTCTTCAAATTTTACAGCGCCTCGACCGCTGTAATCGCCATGTAGCCAACTTCGGGAGAGTGACACCGGCGAGAACGCTACTGGGAAGGCACCACATCCTCGTGCCGCGGAACTAATCTCGTTCCAAATAGCCTGGTTATCGGTTGTGTTGTCCAGCGTAGCGGTATACCGGTCTTGATGGCGCGTTTGGGTGAACTTTCCTTGCCCCAAGGTTTCCGTTAAATAAGCAAACGTATCTACTTCATAATCGACGCCATTGAGGTTAGACATGGCCAGCCCTAACCTGATAGAGGTAGCGCTGGCAATGTGGGGCGTTTGAACTAGCGGTGTTTCTGCTTGTGCTGGTGGAGAGTTAGGTACTGATGATTCTACGTACCGGCTATTAATCAGCTTATCAGCAATGGTTTTTACAAAGCCATTCGAGAGCAGTGAGTTTTTGGCATTGTCGCCGGGTAAAGGCGTTAATAACCCGTTTATATCAACCGACTTCACCCATGCTTCGTAACCCACATTGGTATTTTCGCCCGATAAGGCGTCGCCATCATATAAGAGTTTCTGCGCTATCATTGCGGCGGTCATGCCACCAGCACTAGCGCCAGTAAGCACATCTATTTCAATTTTTGGGTTGGCAGGGTTTTCGTTATGTTCTTTTAGCGCTTTAATAATTTCATAAAGCGTACCCGCTTCATAAGAGCCCAAAGAAACGGCGCCTGATATGGCAATTGCAACGCGGTAGGTCATGTTACGCTCCAGAAAATTCAATATTTTTGAATCACCGAGAAGGCAGTCTCAGAACGCTGATCCACAGCACTTTAGGGTAATATACGCTTGAAGCTTGGGTTATTGAAGCCTTCCTTTTACCCAAATATTGGCTAACTTTATATTATCATCCACTAATAACACATTAGCATACTGCCCTGCTGCGAGACTGCCTAGTTTATGCTGCATTCCCATGAAGGTTGCAGGCGTACTACTTGCCATTGCGCTTGCTTGGGTTAAGCTTACGCCTAAATCATGACAAGTATTTGCCACAGCCCCATGCATATCTAAGCATGAACCGGCCAATGTGCCATCAGGGGTGGTGAGTTTACTGCCACTGCGCTTAATTTCTGTCTTGAAAAAAGCCAGCGTGTCTAGGTTGCTCCCCACATGCGCCATGGCATCGGTCACCAACATTATCTTTTCTTTACCTTTAACCTTTATGGCCAACTCAGCACTTTTAGGGTGTACGTGATGGTGATCCACAATTAACCCACAATACGCACTATCAAACAACAATGCTGCGCCCACAGCACCTGGCGCCCGAGAGGTAAACGCTGACATTGCATTATACAAATGGGTGAAACCACTCGCCCCAGCGTTAAGTGCATCGCTTACTTGTTCAAAGCTAGCATTGGTGTGCCCTAATGCAACCACTACCCCTTCTGCCACCATTTCTTTAATAAAACTGGGGCTCACACTTTCAGGGGCCACCGTTAACAGTACCTTGCCAATATCCTTTCTGCACAAGGTCGCCAGCTCACTATCATGTGGCGTACGAATAAAGCTTTCTTCATGCACGCCTTTTTTCGCAGTACTTAAAAAAGGCCCCTCATAATGAATACCTTCAATATTTGGATGATTATTGGCAATGGCTTCACTTACCGCATCGGCGGCGTTAGCCATAGTGGTCACATTATCGGTAATGAGTGTAGGCAACATACTGGTAGTGCCGAACTGCAAATGCGCATTCGCCATGGTTTTTAGTGCATCGTACGTGGGCGTATGATTAAACAGTATCCCCCCGCCACCATTTACCTGTGTGTCTATATACCCAGGAATAAGCGTACCTGCGTACTTTTCTGCAAGCTCTTCCTTTGTGGCATCTTGAATGCGTTGGATCACGCCCTGTTCTATACATAGGGTTTTATTAAACTGAATGCCTGCGGGTGTCAGTACTTTGTCTGAGGTAATTGTTTGCATTAAGCCAGTGCTACCTGTTGTTTTGCGTATTGAATAACCGCTGCTTGAGGTGACGATTTGGGTTCAATAAGCCTAGTTTGAAGATCAGCACTTAATAACGGCTGATACACATGACTTAGCCCACCGACTAAGCAAAGGGGCAAATCCTGATTATTGGTGAATGTTTTTTCACTAGGTGCCTTGCAGGTAAGTGTTTGACCAACATCGTTGAGGTAGCTAGCCCCTTGTTGAATAAGTGCCCCGGCTGCGGCGCAACCTTTTTTATAGGCTGCCACCACACTGGGGGCCAATGCACCAAACTCTCTTCCTTTAAACCCCGCCACTTTTGTGACCAACTGTTGTGGGTTTGATACGGCTAAATTATCGCAAATAGATGCAAACAAGAGACTATGAGGAATAAGTTCATCAAACACCAACAAGCTGTGTTTAACCGCCTCAAGGCCTAACCAACCGCCACTAGCATTGTCGCTAATTGGAAGCCCGTAACCGCCCTTGTCTTTAAAATTGTGCGAATTAGTACTGGTGCCAGTGCCAGTAAAAACTGTAGCCGCCGATCCAGTGCCGCAAATAATTAATGCACCGGCATAGCCGTTATGAGCGCCAAGGCAGGCGGCATGTAAATCACTGATGACGGTTACGCTTTTGAAGGGGTGGTGTAAACTTAAAAACTGATTTAATGCGCTGGGAATATTTGCACCAGCAAGCCCTGCGGCAAGGTGTATTTGATTGAGCTTGATTGCTGGGTTGGTAGGTTTATTTGTCGCGCTACTGGGCTTATCTATTGCGCTAATGGGCTTATCTACTTCGCTAATTGACTTATCTACTGCGCTAATGGGCTTTATTGCGCTAATCGCTTTTTCACTAGCATCGATAATTGACTGCATTGCGGCAGCAGCATTGGTCATAATATTGGCAGAACCAGCGTCGGCGTAGCTTAATACGTTACCGTGCTCATCCTCTAACTGCACTCTGCAGTGAGTACCGCCGCCATCCACACCAATATAATAACTCTGCTCTACCATTTACTCTTAATTTCCATTTTTGTGCTGTCATCAGTGGTACTAGGGTGTACTGATTGAAGCCATTTGCATGGCGAATATTCTGCGCCGCATTTAACTTGTTGAAGCTTCATTTAACGGTATTTTATCATAGCTTTACTCTCAACCAACAAAAAGCAAAAGCCATCCATTTTCATCACTTAGTAGCGTTTATTCACTACTAGGTATGACTCAAATATCCATATGATTGTCACAATTGACCGCCACACTGTATTGATACCTAAAATCAGCTTCAACAAGGAACCTATCCGGTGTTACTTTCCCATAGTAAACAGTTTCTCTTTGTACACATTGCTAAAACTGGTGGTACAAGTATTCGTGAGGCGCTGTCACAGTACCGCTGGGGACACCGCTATGCCGTAGCACAGTTTATCAGTAATAAAATGAGTCAGTTTTGTGGGCATAAGATTGGTAGCCGCTTTCCCCGGCATTCTCGCATTATTGCGGCAAAAGAAATGCTCCCCGAAGAATACTTTAATGGGTTGTACAAGTTTTCGGTGGTGAGAAACCCCTGGGACTTGCAGGTAAGCTCCTATCATCACATTAAACGCGAACGACCTCAGGTGATGGAAGGTCATGATACCTTCGAGCGCTTTATGCGATGGAAATTCAACCCTGAGCGTCCATATCAATACCACATAGACACATCACTGCAATTGCAAAGCGATTACCTTGTGGATTTACATGGAAATTTGCTGACTGATTTTATTGGTCACTACGAAAATTTACAGGAAGATTTTGATGCTATCTGTTCGCACTTGTCTATTCCCCCGTCAACACTTCCCCATAAACGTAAAGCGACAGATAGAGGCAGCTATCAAGCGTATTACACGGACGAACTGAAGCGCTTAGTGGATAACCACTTCGCAAAAGACATTCAATTGTTGGGTTACCGCTTTTGATGTTAGCGAAAATGCTTAAAGATGTATAAGCCCAATGTGAAACACCATTGTATTACTTGACTAAGCCAGTTCAATAAACCAGTTCAATAGGCCGGTTCAATTAGCAAGAGCTCATTAAGCCAGTATCATTGAGTCAGCGCCCTATTTATATTGGATGGTATTAGATGGGTTGTGATACTTCAGTGTGGCGCGCTTTCTTTTGTTCATACATCAGGAGATCCGCCTCTTGGAGCAAGGCATCTAAGTTCTTGCACGACGTATCAGTTACCACTGCGCCTACACTCGCCGTAACCGGAATTTGAGCATTAGGCGTTTGAATAGTTAGGTTACTTAAGCGCGCTTTTATTCGCCCCACCAACCGTTCAGATTGACTACGGCTGTGGCAATAACTTAGCACCACAAACTCATCACCGCCTAACCTACCTACCACATCTTGTTCTCGACATTGACGTTTAAGAATTTTCGCCAAGATGCGCAGTACATCATCGCCTGATTGATGCCCAAAAGAGTCATTAATTCGCTTGAAGTTATCTACATCGATAAACATTAAAGTGATGTAACCGCCTTGACGATTGAAGTCATCTAAGAGTACTTTTGCGGCCCCCTCCCAACCGTCACGGTTGAGAATATGACAAAGCGGATCGGTAGCGGCACGCTTAAATGCTGCCATCCTGTCATTATCAAGCTTCTTCACTTTTTGCGCTGCAGCAAACGCAAAAATTAACGCCTCTATTGTCACCGCGATAATAAGCCCGTAGCGCTGAAGGAACGGGCTGAAGTCTTTCAAATAGAACCTGGCTAGCATGGCAAGTATAATTGTCGAGACACCCAGCAGTACTAATTTTGCGCAGTGTACTTTATGATACGCCGCATAAAGTATTGCTAATAAAATACCGACCATGATAACCAAGGTTAGTTTCGACATGACTATGTTTACCATCATGCCCACGTCACTACTTAACACTATTTGCACGCTCACCAAAGCTAATATTATTAGCGATAAATAGTGTAGTGCGCTTCTTTGCCACTTTTTTAACAACGCTTTAAAATCGAGTAATTGATCTAAAAAGCGTAAAGAAGCAAAGATGGTCAGCCCGGCAAAAAGCACGCTTAACTGTACGCTATTTAGAAACGGCACATTGGGCAATAATGTGTAAATTATCCCTTCCTGCAACAAGAAAAAGGTGGCTGCACTTGCCACGTATAAACTGTAAGAATAGAACCCAAAACTTCGCATGCTATTGCCTAACACCCCAACATAAATAGCCAGCGCAAAGCAGAAGCCAGCAAATGCACTCAGTGTTAAGGTATGAATAGTATTAAATGCGTAGAACTCAGGTACTGAGGATAGACTCGGGTACAGTGCCCTACCGTACTGGGCTTCTATATCTAAGTAGTAAGACGCTGCGCCAGTGGGAAGCATATAGGCATGCCGCGCGCTAGGTAGCTCAATTGGTAGCGTTAAAGTAGGTGCTGCTGAACTCTGGGTTTCGAAGGCGCCTGTTATAGAAACATCAGCCTCTAACCGATACAGCATGGCTTTATTTACGAAGTTGCGGGGAAAATGGAAAATATGCGGTTGCGCTAAATCACAATGTAGCGTTAAACGCTGCTCGCCTTTCACCATGGGAATAGGTGTACCCACTTTGCTGTTTAATGGGGAGGTAATGACACACGAGGCGTACACACTCTCACATATTAAAACATACAAAGCAGCAATCAGTAACTTTACTGACCATCTTGCATTCAGGTTGCACATGGAAGGTTACTCGCCCCCAACAATCTGTACTGATGCAAGATCCAATTTGCGTGGAATTACCTTATAAACTTCACCCTGACTAAACAATATGCGCCGTTGAAATTACAACACAGATTAGTCGGCATCACCCCTAAAACCGCCGTGTTGTATGCGATAGTTCATTAAAGGCTATTTTTAGTGTAGCTTCAAAAAACTAAACCTGCCAAATATCCGTCAATTTTCTGTCGCTGAGTAACATTTTTCCAGCGCACTTAACCCAACGCCATTTCGTTTTATTACTTTAAGCTGGGTAGGAATACGTTCTTTCATCGCTTCTATGTGGCTAATAACACCAATCATTTTACCGCTAGCGTTTAGGTTATCTAATGCGTCTAAAGCAACATCTAAAGTTTCGGCATCTAGCGTACCAAAACCCTCATCGAGGAAAAGAGAATCTATACTCGTTTTAAAACTCACTAAATCAGACAAGGCCAGCGCTAACGCTAAACTCACCAGAAAGCTTTCGCCTCCCGATAGAGTTTTAGTATCGCGCACCACATCGCCCTGCCACGTGTCTAATACACTCAAACCTAAACTGTCTTTTGTGTTGCGGGTAAGCTGGTAACGCCCGTGCAACCTATCGAGTTGTTGATTGGCTAAACGAACTAAATTATCTAGCGTTAAGCCTTGTGCAAATCGTCTAAATTTATCGCCGCTGGCTGAGCCAATAAGAGAGTGCAAATAAGCAATATCATCATACGATGTTTCCAACTCACGCATTTCATTGATTAAGCTTTGCTGTTTTTCAATCGCCTGCCTATTACTCTCTAACTGTTGAGATAGTTGCCCTTGTTGTGCCAGTAACCGATCTTTTTCATCATCTTTCTCATTCAAACTTGCCTGTGTCGCTTCTGCAGTCGATTGTTGCCATTTCGTGGCGTGCTCATGAGCTAATAAAGTGTTGTGCTTTTGCGTGGCGGTATTTAATAACAACTGCGCATTCTGCTGCTCACGTTCAATTAATTGCTTCCTTTGAAGTAAACGCTGGCGTTCCTCATAGGGCAATAATGCACTTAAAAATTCGGCTTCATCAGCAAACGGGCTTTGGCTTAATGCGGAATCGAATTCGACTTGCTTTGCTTCTTTGGCTTGTTGTTTTTCTTCTAACTCTGCAGTGAGTATTTTTAGTTGGGCGTTAGCATTTTCTAATGCTCGCTGCGCCTCACGAAGAGCAGTGTCACATTCTTTATAGCGCCGCTCTTTTACCGATAGGGTGTGCTGAATTTCACGTCTAGCAGCGCCAATATCCCCTTGGGGGAACAAATCATGACGTTTAGCACGTTGCGCTTCACGCTGGGCTTCAATTTCTTGAATACGTGTAGTGTATAATTGGGCTTCTTTATCTGCAGCCGCTTTAATTTCACTTTGCTCTACCAATTTATCTTTAAGGGCTGTTAACTCGTGAGACAAGGTACTGTGCAGATGAGTTTTCTCTTGAAACGCTTCCACATCCTTGTGTTTCTGAGCAAGCCATTCAGTGATATTGGCATCTGGTGTTAAACCCACGCTTTCAATCTCATTAATAAGCGTGCTGCGATTATGGGCAAGTGCGCTCTCAATACTAGATTTAGTCGTGTGGAAGTCGTTTAGTTGCCCTTCTAGTTGCGAGACTTTTGCCGTTAAAAGCGCCATCTCACTGTTTATTGATTCTATTTGCTGTTGATGCAAAAGCGTCTTATTTTTGGCTTCGGCTAATTTTTCCTCGCTAGCGTGTATATTGCTAAACTGGGCGTTTAAGCGAGATTGACGTGCTTTGCAGTTCAGCTGAAGCTGGTGAAAAGACTCAACATCTGAAATAACAACGCTAGCATTTAAAGACGACATAGCCCCTTGCCAGTCGGCTTCAAGTTGAGAAAAGGCTGCGAGTGCTTCTGCGATCACCTTCTCGCACTGCTGTTTTTCGAACTCGGCGGTAATGATTTGCTCTCGCTTTTGCGTACCTAGTTTCTCTATATTTTCAAGTGAGCGGGTTAGTTCGTCGCGCTTGGCAATGGTTTCAGGCACATCAATATTCATCAAAGAAGCATCGTGCTCAGTGGCGCCGCACAAAGGGCATGCCTCACCTTGTGAAAGCGTTTGGCGTAAATGCGCAAGCTCGGCATCTAACTTAATTAACGACTCAACGTCTTTTAAATGGCTTTGCGTGGCTTTGTAACTTGCCGCTAACTCTGCCCGCTCTTGTTTAAGGGTTTCTATATTGGATAACAATGACGTTAGTCTTTGCGCCTTTTCAGCATGGCTATTTTTATGATTGATATAAAGCCGCTGCCATTGTTCGCACGACGCAAGAACTGGCCAGTTATTATTAAGTACTGTGATATCTGCATTCACGCTGGCTGTATCACCATTACTAAGGAGTTGATTGAGGCTAGATTCACACAGTGAAACGTTATCTGCGCTTTGTTGATGTAACGCCACCACATTAGTTTTGGCGTGTTGTTTCTCAGCTAAATCGGCCACGGCACTGTCTTTAAGCTGCTGCGTTGCGGTTATTTTCTTGGTTATTTCCGCTAGAGTACTTTCGTCATCGCTAAATCGTGCCGCTTTTTCTTTCCAGCCACTGATTTCGCCTGCCATCTTACCATTTGCCGCATGAACATTAAGGTAGGTGGTTAACTCATCCAGCGTGCGCTTTTTACCTTCAAGTTCATCAGAGTATGTTTGATGGTTTTCTTGCGCTTTGCCCTGCTTTATTTTCGCATCAGCTAACGTCTGTTGGTTTGTCTCAATGCGGTTGGTAAGCTTATTGATTTCACTATCAAGTGGAATGATTTGTTCGTTAATCAGGGTTTCAAAACGCTGTTGATGGGCTTTCGCGTTGGTAAAGTCCGTCTCACTGCTTTCACATTCCGCCTGTCGCTTTTGTTGCTGGCTTTCTAAATCTGGCAATTGCTCTTGTTTCAGGCTGAGATTGTTGGCAATGCGCTGCACATCCTCACATAGCTGACTAAGCGCGGAATGTGGCAAGCGAAGCAATTCCGCAGGCTCACCAGCAACTAATAGCGCTAGTTCGCCCTTTGCCTGTTCATACACGTTATTTGCTTCAACTAATGCCGCGTTCGCCTTAGTAAGCTCTTGTTGATTTTGCTCACACGCCTGTTGCCATTGCAACTGTTCTCGTAGCGAAACAATCTCGGTATTTACAGTAAGTAGCTGGGTTTTAAATTGGTTCAGCTGAGTACTAAGTTCGCTATGCTGCGCTTCACTGAGTAATGCTACGCCTTCCAGTTTTAGTTTGAATTCCCGTTTTGTGGTTTCTGCTGCCTTGTATTTTTCATGAATCGCTTGAGATAACTGGCCATAAATTTCTGTACCAGTAAGCTCTTCTAATAATTCAGCTCTGTCACCTTCGTTGGCATTTAAAAAGGCAGCAAAGTCGCCTTGGGAGAGCATCATCGACTTTGTAAAGCGCGCAAAGTTAAGCCCAGTCAGGCGCTCTATCTCTTCACTCTTTGGCCTCACTTGGGTAGCTAACACTTTGCCAGATTCTACTTCCGCTAATTCCACATCAGCAGATTGTAAATTGCCGTCAGCTTTTCCTCTTGCGCGCCGCATACTCCAAAATGCCCGATACGCTTTACCCTTTATATCGAATTCAACTTCCGCCAAGCACTCTGACGTACCGCGCGTCATAATATCGTTTGAGGTCGCCGAAATAGTGCCCAAGCGCGGCGTTTGGTGATAAAGCGCTAAACAAATAGCATCAAGCAATGTAGTTTTTCCTGCCCCTGTTGGGCCGGTAATGGCAAACAAACCGTTGTCGATGAAAGGAGACTGGGTGAAGTCTATCTTCCACTCCCCTTTTAATGCATTTAAATTTTTGAGCCTAAGGGTAAGAATTTTCATAGGTTACCCTCACTTGCGGGTGAGGTATTAACAGGTGCTTTATTAACAGGTGCGTTATTAACAGGTGCGTTATTTTGCTTTTCATCAATAGCGCTGTTCACATCGGTAGCATTGGCACCATCTGCCGCTTCGGTGCCCTCATGTGACAATTGCACATCGTCTACTACCTGCTCGAATAAGGTTTGAACGCGCTGCTTGCGTTGTTGGTCTTCGTCCGACTCAAACGCTTCCAGTGACAATCTAGCATCAAACACCTCATGCACAGACAACTCGCTTAAGTTAACGTTTTCTTCTGCTGAAATGACGCTGGCTCTTTGTTTGCGCATTCGTTTTAATTGCAAAATTTCGGCAGGTTTATCGTCGATTAGCGCTTGAATGCGCTGTTGCAGGTCGGTTAAGTAATCTTGAGTTTCTACTTCAATACACAGCCACGCTGGGTGTTCTGTGCTTGCGCTTTTCACCGCCTCATTTTGCTGTAAGGCAAGCTCAATGTCTTCTAAGTTGCCTCGTAAAACTGCCATCGGTTGAAAACGAGGAATAGGCTTACTTTCTACCTGCACTAGTGATTTGTTTTCGAACGTGGCTATTAATACCTGCTTTTGTGATTTCAGTTCATCGAAACTTAAGGGAATAGGCGAGCCGGAATATCGAATATGATCGCACCCTGCCACTTTTTGCGGTCGGTGAATGTGCCCAAGGGCAATATAATCCGCAGGAGGAAACCCATCAGCTGAAAAGCCTTCTAGCGTACCTATATAAATGTCGCGCACACTTTCACTCTGGCTTACCCCTAACGCAGTTAAGTGTCCGGTGGCAATAATTGGCACTTCTACATGCAATTCCTTGCGTTTATCTAGCGCAATCTGATAAAGGTTGGCGTAGTGCTGCTTAATGGCTTCACCCAGCGCCTGACGTTTTTCAATCGCCGATTTTCCAGCTTCGCTTTTTAAAACGTCCCGAGCACGAATAAAAGGTACCGCGCACAGTATTACGCCTATGTCGCCATCTCGGGTACGCAAAGGTAAGACTTGCGATTCAGCATTGCCGTAAGTGCTAGCAATAACGTGACAGTTTAAATAAGACAGTAATTCCCTACTTTCATTTAATACCGACACCGAGTCATGATTGCCGGCTAGTACTACTAAGGTGCACCCCATTCCCTGAAAGTTACCCACTAGTTGATGATAAAGCTCCCGCGCGTAACTCGGTGGAGTGCCGGTATCAAAAATATCACCGGCCACGACAACAGCATCTATACTTTCTTGCTCAACCACCTCAAGCAGCCATTTAAAAAATTGCTCATGTTCATTTTTACGGCTTTTGGTAAAGAAACTTTGACCTAAATGCCAATCTGAGGTGTGAAGAACTTTCATGTAAATTGACTCTGAAATACTAGTAAAAATAGAGTAAAAAAGCGTTCAAGTATGAAAAAATAGTAATCGTGAACATTTAGTTATGAAATGACATACCTAAAAATGCACCAATTGCATCTATTGTCTAAACGCGCTTTAAAATTAACCGTTCTATACTTCTTCTACTTTATTAGAAGTTAACGGAGCCGTCCTGTTTGTATCCAGTTCACGATATAATAAGGAAGTTTCCTCACTCACGGACGAGAATAACAGCTTAGCGGCGACGCTAAATGCATTGAAAGATAACCTTGCTTACGCAGTGTATTCGGATAGAGGAGATTGTCTATACGCATCTTCTCAGTTCCTACAAATACTCGCGCGCCCATCGTCAGGTGATTATTCATTCAATCACAAAGATCTTCGTGTCCCTGGTGTTCAAAACGACAACGATTACCGTCTATTTTGGCAGTCATTATCAAACGGTGGATCTTACACGAATACCATTGCGATGAAAGCAGAGACAGGCGAGACAAAGTGGCTAAAAGCGAACTACGTTAATGTACTCAACGGCAGCAACTCTGAAATTCATGCTATTTATCATGATGTTACCGAACAAGAAAACGCTGTTTTCTCTGGTAAAGCAATTACCGACGCTCTGAATAAGTCGATGGCGGTTATCGAGTTTGAACCTGATGGCACCATTGTTACTGCGAACGAAAACTTTACTGCGACCGTTAAGTACAGCCTTGATGAAATTAAAGGCAAGCACCACCGCATGTTCTGTAAAGACGATTTCTATCAGAATAACCCTCAGTTTTGGCAGTCCTTAGCAAACGGCCAATTTTCTTCGGGAACCTTTGAACGAATCAATGCTGATAGAGAAACGTTATGGCTTGAAGCTACGTACAACCCTGTGTTCGACGGTACGGGTAAAGTGGTTAAAGTTATAAAGTTTGCGTCTGATGTAACAGCGCAAGTTCAAGAAAAGCATGCTATTTCACAAGCCGCCGAGCTTGCTGTATCTACTGCAGAAGAAACATCACAAATTGCCGCAGACGGTGCGTCATCGCTACAACGTAGTATTGATGTATTCCAAGTGGCACTTGATGAAGTTGACCAAACCAACAAACTTATGCATGAACTTAGTGAGCAATCGCTTAAAATTGAAACTATTGTAACCACTATTAGCGGAATTGCCGATCAAACCAACCTACTGGCACTGAATGCTGCTATTGAAGCGGCCAGAGCTGGAGAACAAGGTCGTGGTTTCGCCGTGGTTGCGGATGAAGTTCGTCAACTTGCACAGCGTACTAGTGATTCAACAGTAGAAATTGAATCAGTTGTAGCAGAAAACCGTAAGCTTGCGAATAAATCGACAAGCAAGATGGCGACTGTGAAAGACAATGTTGACCTAAACAGTCAGCAAATCACCCAAGTACAAGGCGTGATGGATGAAATCCTTAAAGGTGCGACAAACGTATCGGAAACGGTTTCAGGCATACTTCGTTAATACAGAGTCATTTCTAATAAAGTAGTAAAACACAAAACGCTGTTGTCCCTGTATTTAGCCTAAAGCGAAACTCAGGTACAATGGCGTGATGTCGTATCCCGTCCCCGCTCAACAGATTGAAACTCTGTACGAGATTAAAAAAAGCAAGTTTATTGCCTTCGCCGCTTTCGCCGATAGCCGCGAAGCCGCTATGGCACATCTAGCAAATGTAAAGCAACAATACCCAGATGCTCGTCATCATTGCTGGGCGTATTTACTTGGCAATCCTCATTCCCCATCCAGCGCAGCAATGGCTGACGATGGCGAACCAAGTGGCACGGCCGGAAAACCTATCCTGAACGTTCTCCAGCACAAAGGTGTAGGCGATGTCATGGTGATTGTTACCCGCTACTTTGGTGGTATTAAGTTGGGCGCTGGTGGTTTAGTGCGAGCTTACTCAGCCTCGGCGCAGCAAGCGATGGAACAATTGCCAACGCGGGAAGAAGTGCGTCTTTATGATGTCTCTATTGATATAGACTTTAAGCACGAGCAATTTATCCGCCATTTATGCGAACAATTTTCGGGCAAGGTAGTGAATTGTAGCTATGCACAGCACGTAACTGTTGATGTGCAATTACCAAGTCACACTATCGACGAGTTTCAAGAAAAAACTGCCGCCATGGCAATTGATTTTACACGCCCTGACAGCACCTAAAGAGTGTGGGTGTTCCCAGCTTTTTCTTACATTTATAACACGTAGTTGTGATAAGCATAAAAAAGCCCGCTTAGCGGGCTTTTGGGTTCTAAAAGAATTACTCAAACAGCAATTTTAGTCGCCGTCAAAGCTATTCATTAACGCTATCCATCAAGGCTATCCGCTAAAGGTGCCGCGAATGGGGTAATCATTTTCTGGATCGCGAATAAATTCCAAACCTGAAACCAGCTGTTCTAAATCAGGGCGTACAAAAGGTGCATTCGCCAACTCACTGATTTGAATTGTGTTGTCTTGATTTAAAATAAACAAGGCAGGTTCAGCGAAATTGTGGTCGGTTTCCTTTTCGCTGCGAGGCACCGAGATGTATAAACCTAGCCCCTTCATATCTTCTTCACTTAAGCCCGAAGCAATAGGGAACGTAATTGATAGGTCTTCAAGGTGCTCTTTCAACTGAGATTGACTATCAGCAGATACCGCGATTAGATCAACGCCTAGCGCTAACAAACGCCCTTTGTAGTCTTCAAGCGCGTTTAAGTATTTGGTGCAGATTGGACAGTGCTTGCCACGATAAACGACCACCATTTTCCAATCACAGCCTTCACGTTTGTTGCTTAATGAAACAGCCTCACCCGTGCTCAGCGTTACTTGCACATCGGGAAATGAAGAATCAGGTTGTAGTTTTTGCGTATACATACAGTCTCCTTAATTGCGTATTAGCTACATGAACCAATTACATTGGTAATATGAGTCATCAGTAGCGCTAACAATCCCGCTAGTGCTACCGATGCTACCTAATTAGTTCTACGCCTTAAGACTTGTAAAGATCGCTTTTACTCCACAAAGCCTTCATTGGCTCTTATGGTTAAAGGATGATAACCCGGTTTTGCTTCTTCAAACGCACGTTTAGCAAATGCTTTGCCTTCTGGGGTTTTCGATAACTCGCGATACAGCGGTTTAACTAACTTGTTACGACCAATCTTAACAAGGTACTCGTACAATCTGTCGTAGGCCGGTTTGTATTCATTTGCCACCGCTATCATCAACCAACTATGGGCTATTTCGTTATTTTGCGTGGTGGTTAACGAGAACGCCGCATCTAATTCAGCTAATTGCTGCGCTGATAGTTCATTTGGCATATTGTTTAAGAAGTATAACCATTCGTGCACAGTCCATAGCTCGGTATCTATATTTACCGCTTCGACTTCACCGGCTAACCAGGCACTGCGAGTGGTATCGATTTTATCGAAGGCATCAGACACTGGCACAGGTGCCCCTTCAGGAATTCCAGGCTCGAATACCCACGTATCGATACGTGCTTTGCTCAACTTATCTGGGTATTGTGCCAATAAGGTTTCATCCAAATAGGCCAAAAACGTATCAGTGGTGATGCTCTTAAACGCAAAATCTTCAAAGTACTGCATTAAAAAAGCATCGAAATTCTTACGGCCAATTTTGTTTTCAATTTCACGTAAAAAGAGCGCGCCTTTCTCGTAAGGAATATTAGAGAAAACATCGTCTGGATTTCTTCCGCGAAGATCGATTGCTAAAATTTCATCTTCTTCGTTTAGGGCTTGTATGTCGTTTTGTAAATCTTGGTACCCCAACACCGCTTCTTTTTTAAATCGCTCGTGGCCGTATATCATTTCCATAATACGGTAGGTTAAATAGGTGGTGAAACCTTCGTTTAACCACAGGTCACGCCACGTGGCATTGGTCACCGTATTACCTGACCAGCTGTGCGCTAATTCATGCGCAATTAGTGACACTAAGCTTTTATCGCCAGCGATAACGGTAGGCGTAATAAACGATAAGCGTGGGTTTTCCATACCACCAAACGGGAAAGAAGGCGGTAAAATCAGTAAATCGTAACGATCCCATTGATACGGACCATAGGTTTTTTCTGTAACTTCTAACATGGCCTCGGTATCTTCAAACTCTTTCGCCGCGGCATCTAACACACTAGGTTCAGCATAAACGCCCGTGCGCTCGCCCATTGGCTTAAATTTCAAATCACCAATTGCCAATGCAATTAAGTAAGACGGTACAGGCTGCGGCATAGTAAACGAGTACTCACCATCACGAGCCGTAGTAGGATCGTTAGAAGCACTCATCACTGCCAATAAAGCTTCAGGTGTATGAATAGTGGCCGTGTAGGTTACCCGAACTTGTGGAGAGTCTTGCAGTGGAATAAAGCTTCTCGCATGCATAGCTTGGGCTTGGGTAAATAAGAAAGGATGTTGCTTTCCAGCGGTCTGCGCTGGGGTTAACCACTGTACACCCGACGCTTCAGGCGAGGTAGAATAAGCAATCGTTAGCTTGTCTGCACCTTCAGGCAATTCAACAGAAAGTGGCGTGCCAAGTTCAGGATCGGCGTCGCCCATATCAAAAGGCACGGCTTCATCGTTAACGGTTACCGATGTAATATCCAGTGCACGGGTATCAAGAACAACCGTATTGAAGTTAGGCGCACTGCGCTCAACGGTTAATGTAGCACTGCCGGATAATTTTGACGTTTCAAAATCTGCCGTTAGGTCTAAATCTAAGTGGGTTACCCGTACTTCGGATGGGTTGGCGAATGAGTGGTAATCTTTACCCGCTTCTATTTCACTGATCACATCTACTTTAGATACTGCGCTCTCGGCAGCAATTTTGCTATCCGCGCTATCAGAAACCGTTGATGGTGTTGTAATTTCTTGTGAGGGTTGTTCGCTACACGCAAACAACATTGGCGCACAAATGGCTACCCAGCCTATATTCTTCATAATACTTCCTGTTATTTTTTCTGTCTTAATCATAATAACAAAGAAGTAGCCTAATGCTTAAGTCCAAAACGACAAGCTACAACACCAAAAGTTAAATTGTCGTTTACCTCCTTCCCCACCTGTATATTGCAGTGTGATTATTTAGTGAGGGAGGAGGTCAGGAAAAAGCGAATAGTAGGCGTTTTACGCTACTGAAATTTGCACATCAATATTGCCACGAGTGGCATTAGAGTATGGGCATACTTGGTGCGCTTTTGCCACTAGGCTCTCTGCTACAGATTTCTCCATATCGCCCAAGTCGACACTTAATTTTACTGCAATAGCAAAACCGACTTCGATAGGTCCAATTGATACATCGCCAGTTACACTAATATCGCTGCCCAGTTTAACTTTTTCAGCCGCAGCGACATGCTTGAGCGCACCAATGAAACATGCTGAATAGCCAGCTGCAAACATTTGCTCTGGGTTAGTGCCACTGCCACCCGCGCCACCTAGTGCTTTTGGTGTTGAAAGAGTAACGTCTAAGCTTCCGTCGCTTGATTTTGCTGTACCTTCACGACCGCCTGTTGCCGTTGCTGTGCCGGTATAAACCACCTGTTGAAGTGTGTGCATTGTATAAATCCTCTTTGGTCTTGCTCAAATTAAGTATTCAATTGAACATAAGTGATGAATGAGAAATGCAATTTATTTTGCATGCAAAATAAATTAACACTAATGCGGCTTGTAGATCAAGTCTTTTGCATGCAAAATATTAATCATAATCTTTTTACTCTCTACATCCTTTCTGGAGCACGCATGTCTGACAAAGCTAGGCTTGATGAATATATGCACGGCGATTTAGGGGCTGAAGCGCTCTCATCAGAAGCACTTTCATCGGAAGCGCTTGGGCCCGACACACTTAAGTTAGAAAGTCAGTTGTGCCATCGTTTTTATACGCTATCTAATGCATTTACTCGCGCCTATCGTCCCCTACTGAAAAGCCTTGATATTACCTATCCACAGTACGTTGTGATGATGGCTTTGTGGGAACAGTCTAATGTGACCATTGCCGAGCTACTCGATAAAACCGTGATAGACGGCGGCGCTATGACACTGATCCTTAAAAAGCTAGAACAAAAAGAATTATTGAGTGTGGTTAAAGATGAACATGATAAGCGTGTACGCCGCGTAGTGCTGTCGAAAGCAGGTGAAAACGCCAAGCTGAAAGCGCTTGATGTGCCTGCGCAAATGCTATGCAAACTAGATGGCATGTCGAAAACTGAAGCGAAGCAACTTGTTGTATTAATGGATAAACTACAAGGGTGCTTTAACGTTGATTGAAATGTATCTGGCTAAGAAAGGCGTAATGGACCAGTCACCGAAAAAAAGTCAGGTTCAATCTGGGCACTTGCAGCAATGACGCTCGCATTTATAGATTTTCCATGCCGATCATTTGCTGGCACGCCTTACTAGGCTACAAAAGTCAGTGGATGTATGGTACTAAAAACTCATTGCAACTGCTTTTTTAACCTACTCATAAAAAACGGCTGATTTATCAGTCGTTTTTTTTTGTTTCTTTACTATGCTTGTAGTTGTCAAAATTCAAAAATATAAACGTTTGTCACAGTAATAAAGACCAGACTACGAAGCAGGTATTCATAAATGATAAAAAAGCAGTTTTCTCTCATTGTGGTAATGATGAGCTTGCTGACAACTTTTAGCGTTTTAGCTGAACAAGACAAGCTAAAAGTAAGTGGGTTTGCCACGCTAGCTTCGGCAACCGCTGACACTCGTAATCATCAGTTTCGTACCGATCGTTCACAAGCGGAGATAGCTAAGAAAGATGGTTTTGCCTTTAAGCCTTTGAGTTTAATTGGCGTGCAGTTCGACTACAGTTTTTCACGGAACCTCGATTTTGTTGGGCAATTTGTTTATCGAGAGCAGGATGAACAAAACCTAGGCTCAATCACGCAGATGGCCTTTTTAAGATATGACATCACTCCTTCGTGGCAAGTAAGAGCCGGGAGACTCGCCGCCGATATCTTTCACTTTAGTGATACCAGAGACGTATCAATCGCCTACCCTTGGGTGAAAGTGCCTACAGAGGTTTATGGTATTGTTCCAACCAGAAGTTTTGATGGGGCGGATATCAGCTACCTTAAACCCTACCGCGATTTTAACTTACTAATTAAGGCCTTCTGGGGCCGAGGAGAAAGTGACTTTACCAGAAATGATTATAACCCGATAACCTTTAATGATTTGCGCTCAATAGGCATTGAGTTTGTAGCATTTGATTGGAGCATTGCATTCAAACACACCCAAACCGAAGCAAAAAATGATAATGGAGACACCGCGCTCGTGGCGACATCGGTTGCGCAACTGCAACCGTTTTGGAGTGGCGCCACCACTTTTGCGAACTCATTGAGTTTACGCGGTGCAACTATTCAATACACTTCTGTTTATCTAAATCGCTATCTCGGCGATTGGGAAATATCTGGCGAGCTGTCACATATTGATTCTGACTCAATTGCATTAAGGCACTCTTTAAATGGATTTGTGAATATAAGTTATCTCTATGGTGCGCATACCTTCTACGCTTTATATTCATTTGTAAAAACAGACGCTTATTACCTTAGCCAAGAACAGCCAGGCTTTCCGATTAATAAAAGTACATCCGAATTAGCCACCTTAGTGGAAGAAGTCGCCAGTACGTTGGCACATCATCAGCATTCATTCTCTTTAGGCTGGCGGTGGGATTTAAAAGAAAACCTCGCGTTTAAAGTACAACTTGAGCGAACCGATATAAATGCAAGAGGTAGCGGCCTGAGAGCCCGTGAGGGGCTAGTTGTTAATGATGAAGATGATAACGTGGCGCATACCCTGTTTTTTGCTCTAAGTTATAGTTTTTAAGGGCTAATATGAAATTTTATAGCCCCGTCCCCCTCATCCTTACTGCGCTGATAGCACTACACAGCGTCTCTTGCTTTGCATACACGTCAGAGAATATTGTTGTCGTTACAAATCAGAAAAATGACGTGGAAGTACTGGATAAAAAAGGCTTAATTAATCTATTTATGGGCAAGTATTCTGCGTTTCCTAATGGTAAACAAGCGACGCCAATCGACATTGAAGTTGAGGCTAAACTTAAAGCAGAATTTTACGAGGCATTAGTCGGTTTACCCCCTGCTCGCGTGAATGCCTATTGGTCTAGGTTAAAATTTTCAGGTCGCGTTAAACCGCCTGAAATCGAACTGACAATAGATGATGTTAAGCAGCGACTTGAAGAGGATGAGTCCGCTTTAGCTTATGTTTACGAGTCTTATGTTACCGACAAGATGAAGGTAGTGTATCGTTTTGATTAATATTCGTGGTCTAGGTTTTCGTTTTGCACTTTTCTTGGTGGCTGCCGCCATGTTGATAGTGTTAACTACCGCAGAGTTTTTTTACCGCGCCACATACGAGAACGAGCTTGATGAAGCAAACCACGATATCGAAGAACTTTATCGAACAGTTGGTGCAACCGCGTCCATAGCGGCATTTTTAGAAGAAGAAGATTTAGCCAAAGAAGCGATAAATGGATTGGTTAAAAGTGACAAAATTCTCGCGGCGTCTATCAAAAGTGACGCTCTGTATTATCAGCTCAACGTTACCGATGCGATTAACAAAAACATAGAACCTCGGGTATTTCTAGTCCGACACCCTTTCATACCAGAAGAAGCATTAGCTGAGGTCAACATATACCCAAACTTTAACCATATTATCCATCAAGCCGAGAAAATAAGTAACGACAATAGTTATTCACTGTACGTAGAAGCGCTTGTTGTGGGTATTGTTGCCTTAGTCATTACTTACTACATCATTATTTCCCCCATGCTTCGTGTGGGACGTTCACTGCATGAAATTACCCCAGGCACAGCGCAGCGTATTGCGGTGCCTGAATACCACACTGACAGTGAAATTGGTGCTTTTGTACATGATACCAATCAGCTGTTAAGTAAAGTCGAAGAGCAGTTCTCCCAAGAAAGGCAATTAAGAGAAGAAATTGAGTTTTTGGAAAAGCGCTTTAGGATGCTTTTTGAAAATGCGAAGTCAGCCACGGTGTTAATGACTGAAAGTGGAATAATAGAACTTAGGAATAAAGCTTTTATAGATCTTGTTGTAAAAATTGGCCTTGAAGAAAAACAGGACTATGGAGAACTGTTAGAAGAATTATTTGAAAACCCTGCTGCAATAAAAACCTCACTGCTAGAAGCGTTTTCCCGTAACGAGTTTGCCACTGGCGAATTTAAACTGAAGTCAGGGATTAATAAAACCGCCATTTGGGTTCAATTGATTGCCAGCCCGTTGATGACTGAAGAGGGCGAGCGTTTTTATCAAATAACCTTCAATGATATTTCAACTCGAAAACGTGAACTGCAAAATCTGGCACTGCAAGCAGACTTCGACTCACTAACCGGCATATACAATCGAAATGGTGGTGAAAAACTCATTGCTAAGTTGATGAATAAAGGCCATCACTTTGCACTCGCGTTAATTGACCTGAACGGCTTTAAAGCCGTAAATGATATTTTCGGTCACGATGCGGGCGATGAAGTACTTATCTTCGTATCTGAACAATTAAGAGACAAAATCCGTAAAGTTGATGTGGCAGTGCGCTGGGGGGGCGATGAATTTGTACTGCTTTTACAGGCCGAAGACGAAAAGGCGGTTGAAACAGTCATATCAAAGGTGAATGAAGGAATTAAGCAGCCGTTTTATTTTAATGATGATACAACCCCCACTGTTGTCTCTATGAGCGTGGGCGTTGCTTTTTACCCTCGCATGAGTCGCAACATGAATACCTTAATAAAGTTAGCAGATATCGCCATGTATAAAGCTAAGCAGAATAAGGTCGCGGCACCCGATGATTATCTGATGTTTGCCGAACCTGAAGGGTTAGATAGCAGCGACAATCAGTAATAGTAAACCGACTTAAGTTTCTTACCTTACCCTCATTGATACTCCAGCCCACCAAATATCTGGCTCAAATGTTCGCTTCAAGTACCTAGCCTCAATACCTAACCAAGACGCTACATTCAACACATTTACTGATTGTCATTCAATCGCACAAACGCAATGAAATAAGTGACGAATATTTTTTAGTATCAAAGATACTTAAGATCAGGTTTTCATTAACGTGCAATTTAAAATTGTAATACTCGCCGATTACGCATCTGTTATACTTGAGCGAACAAGTGTACGCTGAAAGCGCGTGGGCTATACGAATGATGAACGCTTAGGTGCAAAAAGTATCAGTTCGGCCGCTAGATGAAAGCAGAGTTGGAGGAAATCATGACAAACATTACGGCAAAAGCCTATTCAGTACTTGAAGAATGGCTGAATAGTATTAGTCACGGTGTTGGTTTTATTGCTGCCACTGTAGGCATGGTATTTCTGCTCTACCGTGCAGATAACACACTAACCATTACTGCCGGTGCGATATACGGCGCTACCCTCATTCTTATGTTTTTGAGCTCTACCCTTTATCATGCAACATCACACCATAGGGCAAAGGGCTGGTTAAAGCTATTCGACCACAGCGCAATATATTTACTGATAGCAGGTACTTACACACCTTTATTATTAGTGTCTATTGGCGGCGTGCTTGGTATTACCATGACGGCGGTAATTTGGTGTTTAGCAATAGGTGGCGTTGCCTTTAAACTTGTTGCTAAGCACCGCTTTCCAAAAGTATCCGTAATGACTTACCTATTGATGGGATGGATTGCCATTGGGCTTATTTACCCGTTGTATGTTGCGCTACCAGGGGCGGGTTTGTGGTTACTGGTCGCGGGTGGTTTGTGCTTTAGCCTTGGGGTATGTTTTTATGTGGCGAAAAAGGTAAAATACACTCATGCTATTTGGCATGTGTTCGTATTAGGCGGGTGCAGCTGCCATTATTTCTCAATATATTATTATGTGGTATGAATAAAAACGAATCACCATCTGTATCTCAAGGTACAAATAGCCAAATCTCTCTTGCGTGGTTTTCACTTAGCGCTGGCAAAATCTGTCTGGGGCAAAAACCGACATCAGACACCTATGCAAGATTAAAAGGGTTGGGTGTGACTCACCTTGCTACGGTACAAACTGGAGAGGAAGACGCCCCTATTATTCGCGATGGTGCTAAAGCAGCCGGGTTAGAATGGATATGGCTGCCTTTTTTACACCCTTCAGCAGATTCACCTACCGATGATGTTCACTTGCATCAATATCTGCACGAACTGTCGCAGATGCTAACTGAAGGCGCCAGTGTGTACTTACACTGTGATGGTTCACAGCATCGCTGTAGCTTACTGTTTTATGCCTTATGTCATTATTGCCGCGTGCCTTCAAACAGTGCATACAGTGCATTACATAGCTTTGGGGCAAGTTCGGCGAATGGGTTGTCGCGGGGCGAACTACAATGGGCAGCAGAACTCGGTCATACCGCCCCTTAGTTAGCGCTGGTTGTGAAAGTACAGCTAGAATGTATAAATAGTAGCGCTGGTTAATAGCGCTTCGGCGTCAATCCGCTCTTGCACGCACGCTTTTATATTCGCTTTGCTAAACACATAAATTCGGTCGTGTTTGTTGTTATCATCGCCGTATTCAAAGTCTTTTAATATCATGCTGACGTGCTCTCCTTCAGGTAACCCCCGAAGTCCTGCGCCAAATCGGCAAAATGTGCTACCAATGCTGGCTTCAAAATTAGCCAAAAATGAACGATAGGCTTGCTGACGACTTTCTTTTTGCTTAGCTAGTTTCGCTTGCCGCTCACCTTCTAAATGACGCACCTCTTCTTCGAGCTCTGCTGACTGCGCACTTATAGATGCTAAAGACGATTCAATTTCCTGCATTTCTTTTTCAAGCGCTTCTTTTCTATCGTCATCAGCTTGTCTTAATTCAAAAGACATATCGCGCTTGCGGCGCTCTAGCTCGCGAGTTTCCCACGCTAATTCTCTAGAGCGAGAGCGGATATCATGTATATGGTCGTTGTTATCTTCAAAAACCTCGGCAATTCGACGGCTTGCTTCGCCTGCAAAATCTTCCCATTCACGGCTTAGCTCAAAAACAATACCACCACCTTCTGGGGCAACCGGCGCTGCTGGAGGGGTTGGCATTCCTTCCACCATGGTTTCTATATCGTGGATCCAATCAGCACTTTTGCCGCGTACTGACACGGTGAATACTGCCCCCTGCCCCGCTAGATAACTGCTTTCTAGTCGCGATACTCGCCACCCTTTTGGGTTGGCGTTTTGGCGAAAAGCGGTATTCATTACGCCCGACATAATTTCCAATTCATCTGACAAAGACGCATAAGAAGTAGCATTACTTTGGGCAAAGGTTAACGCACTAACACTGGTTAGTAAGCAAAGAGATAATAGTCTTTTCATAAGGGCTACCTATTGGTTATTCGTCTACTGGAGACGCTGAATTCGAGTTGGGAAGCACAACGCTATATCCCATACCTATGCCATCAATTTCATCTTGTAATTTACTGAACTGACGGGCGTAAAATCGCTGATCATCAATGCGCTGATCGTTAATAAATTGAAGTAACTCAGCAAAGTCTTGCTTACGCGCCTCTCGACTAGAGGCCAATAAATACTGAGTGAGTTCGGCACTCGTTTGTTGTTGCTGTGCAGCAAGTGATTGTGCATATTCTTTAAACAACACTTGATTCGCTTCTTGGTACATTTCCCGCTGCTGTTTTACTTGCTGGCGCACTTGCACACGTACTTGTTCGGCAACCAAGCTTGATAGCTGCTCGGCATCTACATTGCTTGGTGTTTGCGCCGTTAGTAACTGCCCATTATCTTTATTGGGCATACCCGTAAACACCAATACAATGGCAACCGCGGATAGCGCACAAGCCAGTGCAGGAAAGCCTTGCCACTGAAACCAACTCGATTTATCTTGTGCTGGAAATAGCTGTGCTTTATTCCAATCAGGCACTGGGGGCGCAACAAATTCACTCGCGCAGCCTGCCAGAGCACTGGCATTATCAGCCGCGGCGGCAAACACGCTATCTTGGGCGTATTTTTTAGAAAATGTCGCTTTCTGTTCTTGGGTAAGGCTGTTGTTTACCCACGCGATAATTAATGCTTCATTGGTATGGTCAGGTTGATTCATTTATTCCAACTCCAACTTTAATTTGGTTAGTGCGCTATACAAACGCGACTTGGCGGTATTAACCGAAATATCCATTTGCTCTGCAATTTCTTCAAAAGTGAACTGCCCAAAAAATTTCAGCTCCACCACCGCTTTTTGTGCCAAGGGCAAAGCTTGCATAGCTTGCGTTACCGCCCGACTCTGACGGTCGCTGGTAAGCTGCATTTCAGGGCATGATGTCTCACATAAAGGCTCTGAAATATCATCGATATCGGTAAACGCTTTTCGCTTTCGGTACAGCTCCATACATCGACAATGGGCTATTCGATACAGCCAGCTTTTAAATGTGCCGTCGCCGCGATAATTCGCCAGGCTTCGATAAACCGAGACAAAAATATCCTGCATCAAATCAGAGGCGTCATGGCTATTTCCGGTCATGCGGATACCGTATTGGTACATGGCCGTTTCATAGCGCGAAATAAGCGTGAACCACGCTTTTCTGTTGCCTTTTAATGCTTGTTGTACGAGTTTTTCATCCCGTTTTATGAACACTGCGTTCCCCGCGATATAGGTGTTTTTTTATATTCCCTACTCTTACAGTCGACGCAGTGGGCGAAAAAGTTTGAAACTTTTTCGCCAAAAACATTATTTAAGGGTGGGAACAGGTAGAAGAGGAGAGATGATTTCGCCAATACGACGAAACAATTGCATACGCGTAGTGCCTGAACGCCACACTAAACCTATTTCTCTAAAGCCTTGCTCTTCGGCGGCAAAACTTTTTAAGTTGGTGTGTGCCAAGATAGATTGGTTAATGGCAAGCTCGGGTAAGAAGGTATAACCCATTTTACTGTTTGCAAGCTGTACCAAAGTGTACAAGCTACTGGCAGCTACAGAGCTTATTTGGTCGCTGTGCTGAAGGTTACATGCACTAACCGCGTGGCCGGTCATACAGTGCTCTTGTTGCAGTAAGAAAATACTCTTCTTGGGTAAAGAAGAAATATCGACGGGGTCGGGCAATTTGTCAGCCATTTCTTCATGGGCCACAAGATGGAAAGGGTCGTGCCCCAATACCATTTGCTTACACCCTGGCGTTTCCATCGGTAACGCTAAAATAAGTAAGTCTAAACGCCCATCAATTAACTGCTGAAGCAGCTTTTCCGTAGTGTCTTCTTGCATCTCAACATTGATGTCAGGCAAGAAGGCGTTAAATGCTCCCAGCATGCCTTCAAACAAAAATGGCGCGATGGTGGGGATAACACCTAGCTTCAGTGTACCTCGTTGCCAATTCCCTGCATTTTGTGCGTATTCCACCAGCTCACCGGCTTCTTGCAGCAGCAACTTGCTTCGTTCAACAATATCTAACCCCAATGAAGTAAACACAAAAGTCTTGTGCTCCCGTTCCAGCAACTGGCTGCCAAAATGTTCTTCTAGGTTTTGAATTGCCGTGCTCAATGTAGATTGGCTTACATTACAACGCTGGGCAGCGCGGTGAAAATGCTGCTCTTGATATAGGGTAACTAGGTAATGTAAGTGTTTGAGATTAGGCCACTTCATAACAACTCTTTACTGATTAGGAAATTAGGTTTTAATCTAGCACAAAGATTACAAAAGACCCAATAAGAATACGGTTATTACCCTTTTATGAAATCGCACTTTGTTATGATGTAAATCATGCTTTCAAGGTAGCAAGCTTGCAAATCAAGCGTTAGGATGAAGAATAAGAACGTATAGCGCCTCAATAGCTAAGGATTTCTATGGACAGCCATTTTACTAATATTTTATGTGTACTCAGTGACTCACATCGCCAAGACGATGTGGTTGCCCAGGCCATTCATATTGCAAAGAGCAATCAAGCATCACTAACCATTATGCTTACCTTAGAAGCCCTGCCCCCTAATGCAAATATGGTAATGGAGTCATTTGCCTATATCGACTCACACCAATCTATGGAGTCTCAGGCAAGAAATTGGCTTACCGAGCAGGAAGAAACATGGTCGAAAGAGTACCCCGTGCAAACCGTAGTCAAAATCGGACACCCACTGATTGATATTGTAACCGACGTGCTAAGACACCATTACGACTTGGTTATTAAACGAAGCGAAGAAGGCTTTTTAGACCGCCTATTTGGCGGGTTAGATATACGCCTGTTTCGTAAATGCCCCTGTCCGGTTTGGGTGTTAAGTAAGAAAAACCGTAGCCAATATAAAAACGTAGTGGCGGCACTCGATTTAAATTATCACTACCCTAAACACGAAATCTCAATTCGCAAAAAGCTTAATTTAGATATATTACGCCATGCCGCCCGCATCGCTATGTTGGAATTTGCACAGCTTCATATTGTGCATGTTTTTGATGCAGTCCCGGAGAACATCGTACGAGATGGTTTTATTACCGTAGACAATGACCAAATGGAAACCGACCTCGCCAAAATTCATGACGAGAGAGAGCAAGCCCTCGAATCGTTATTAAGCGAATTAGAAAGTGAACTAGCCCCTGACATTATCGACTTCTTGCAACCTGAAAAGCATATTGTGCATGGTTATCCTCGTAGAGAGATAGCGGCTACCACAAAATCACTTAATACTGATGTTATTGTAATGGGTACTGTGGCCCGTATTGGCGTTCCAGGCTTTATTATGGGCGGTACGGCAGAAGAGACTATTCAACAACTTAACTGCGCGGTGGTAGGCATTAAGCCCGAGGGGTTTGACTCTCCCATCAAGCTTGATGAATCTGAACAGGCTGAAGAGTAGCGAATACAAAATAGCGCGGGCTTCCGCGCTATTTAAATATACGCGTTATTAAAAAAACAAAAACCGCGTTAAACGCGGTTTTTGTTTTCAAATCTTAATAGGCAATTAAACGCCGAAAGCTGCCTTCAGTGCGAAGAAGAAAATAATGGAAAGAATTGCGCCTGCAGGCAGGGTAACAATCCACGACACCACAATATTTCTTACGATGCCGAGATTAAGCGCAGACACGCCTCTGGCCAGCCCCACACCTAACACCGCGCCCACAAGGGTTTGCGTAGTTGAAATAGGAAGACCGGTTCCTGACGCTATCACTACAGTAGTAGCTGCCGCTAATTCGGCCGCGAAACCACGGCTTGGCGTAAGGTGAGTAATACCTTGGCCGATAGTTTTAATGACGCGGTGACCGAATATGGCTAAACCAAGCACAATACCCAAACCACCAAGCGGTAAAATCCACCATGCGAGGTTGGCACTGGCATTAATTTCACCGCCAGATGTCACCACACTCACTACCGCAGCCAATGGCCCAATAGCGTTAGCAACATCATTTGAACCATGCGCAAATGCCATAGAACAGGCAGTAACAACCATGAGTAAGGCGAACACTTTTTCCACATTGGCAGCTTGTAAATCAGCGTCTTCTGAACCGCTGAACTTCATGCGACCAATAAACCACTTACCAATTATGGCTAATATAATAGCGATAATCACAGCCAATATATAACCGTTCACGGCGCTCATTTCTAAGCCCACGTGTTTAAGCCCTTTTTTAATGGTAACTAGCGACATAATGAAGCCTGCTAGTGCCATATAGAACGGAACATAACGCTTGGCATTTTCAAACGGAGATTTGGTTTCAAAGATAAGTTTATGGGCACTCATGAAAATAAGGTATGCAATAATGCCCGAAATAGCTGGCGTCACTACCCAACTACCAACAATGCCGCCTACTTTGCCCCATGCTACCGCGTCCATACTAACGCCAGTTGCGGTAAAGCCGATAATAGCGCCAATAATAGAATGCGTAGTAGATACAGGCCATCCTAGCCAAGATGCAAAGGCTAACCATATACCTGCTGCAAACAGAGACGAAATCATACCGAGTACGAGGTACTCAGGAATAGCGGAAAAATACTCTGGATCAATAATACCCTTACGAATGGTAGAGGTTACTTCCCCACCCGCCAAGTATGCTCCGGCGAACTCAAAAATCATGGCAATAACAATTGCCTGTTTTATTGTTAACGCTTTAGAACCAACAGATGTTCCCATTGCATTGGCGACGTCATTTGCACCAATACCCCAAGCCATAATGAAGCCGACACCGGCAGCAAGGAGAATAAGAATGAGACCATAACTCTCGAAAAATTCCACGGATAACCGCTCCTGATCTTTACGCGATTTAAGCTAGCTACTGCCACATCACCCGACAAATGTACGGCTATGATGAAGACAAAAAATGATAGTTACACGGCAAAACGATTCTTAGCAAAGGCTTAGATTATTTTTTGCACGAATTATACTTTGCTGCGGCGCATGATAGCGTAATCGTCTGCAGAGCCATAGTGAAAATCTACGAAAAAACAGAAAACGCAACGGAATTAAATTCATACGATGATAATTTGGGCAAGTGTTGCGGTTTTGTGACAGTTTTTGAGCATTTTTTAACTCAAATCTTCTAACTTTTGATGAATGTTTTCTAGCGGCGTATGCCTTACATCCGTCCCCCTGGTTAAATAAACTACGTATTCGCACACGTTTTTACACCTATCTCCAATCCGCTCTAAGGAACGCATGGCCCACAACACGTCTAGCCAGTCTTGCATATCTTCTGTGGTTTTTTCCATTTCTGTGGTGGTGTAGGTAAGCAGGCGTTTATATTCGCTGTCTATTCGGTTGTCTTGTTTATACACCGCCAAGGCTGCACTTTCATCCTGACGCGCAAACGCATCGAACGTACCCCGCATCATCGCCGCTACACGTTCGCCGATTAACAACATGCTGCTTTTAATAGTGTCAGAGCTGGGTAATTTATTACGGGTGACCAGCTTAGCGATACGTTCTATTTCGTCGCCCATTCTTTCAATGTCGGTGATGGCTTTAGAAATGGTCATGATTAAGCGCAGATCGCTTGCCGTAGGATGGCGCTTGGCGATAATTCGAATACATTCTTCATCTATCTGGATTTCCATAGAGTTAATCTTAAGGTCATTCAACACCACTTTTTCTGCCAAGCCAGGGTGGTTTAATTTAAGCGCTTTTAAGGTATCTAATAATTGCTGTTCTACTTCGCCGCCCATGGTTAATACCGAGTTTCTTAAATTTTCCAACTCAATATTAAAGGTTCCGGAAATATGGGTATTAAGTGCAACCTGACGCATTGTATCGCTCCTATTCACTACTGCTGATTTTGCTAATTAGCCGTAGCGGCCAGTAATATAATCTTCAGTCTGTTTCTTCTCTGGCATAGTGAATAGCGAATCGCTGTCTGCATATTCAACCAATCGCCCCTGATGGAAGAACGCCGTGTAATCTGAAACTCGAGAGGCTTGCTGCATATTGTGGGTAACAATCACTATAGTACAACGCTTCTTAAGCTCAGCCATCAACTCCTCAATGAATAAGGTCGTTAATGGGTCTAGCGCTGAGGTAGGCTCATCTAACAACAAAATGTCGGGTTTGAGTGCTAGCGCTCTGGCAATAACAAGGCGCTGTTGCTGACCACCGGATAATGCATTAGCCGACTCAAACAACCTGTCTTTAACTTCATCCCATAACGCTGCTTCTTTTAATGCGCTTTCTACCGCATCGTCTAGATGGCGACGAGTTTTAATGCCTTGCAGGCGAAGTCCGTAACATACGTTATCGTATATACTCATGGGAAAAGGATTAGGCCGCTGGAATACCATACCTACTTGGGTACGCAGCCGCGACACGTTCACTTTTTTACTATTGATGTTGCGACCACCAATATTAATTTCACCCTCGTATTTGCAGCCATCGTACAAATCGTTAAGCCTATTGAAGCAATTAACCAAGGTAGATTTCCCGCACCCACTTTGCCCGATTAATGCGGTGATTTTGTTTTTTGGAATACGCATAGAAATGTCGTTAAGCACATGCTTATTTCCAAACCATAAATTAAGGTTACGCACATCGATAGCCGTGGTGTCATCAGTGATGTCGGCCACGTTGAGCGTATTGCGTTCAAACAACTTCAGCATGTAAAAGGTTACCCTTGTAAATAGCGCTTTCTTAACCGCGTTCTTAGTATAACTGCCAGCACATTCAATACAAATACCACTATTAGCAGTAGCAAGCAGGCGGCAAACATCATTGAAGAATTCTTCGCATCAGTATGACTATGAAAAGCGCCATCATAAATAAGTACGCCCAAGTGCATGAATTGACGTTCTAAATGCAGATACGGGAACTCTCCATCTATAGGTAGCGTAGGAGCAAATTTCACCGCGCCAACCAGCATTAGAGGCGCGACTTCGCCTGCCGCCCTAGCGATTGCCAAAATGACGCCTGTCATTATTCCGGGTGACGCTATGGGCAGAATGGTTTTAGCGATAGTTTCTACCTTGGTGGCGCCAAGTGCATAACTTCCCCGCTTCAACCCTTCTGGTACCCGCCGCAAGCCTTCTTCGGTGGCAACAATAACGACTGGCAAGGTTAAAATAGCCATGGTCAAACTCGCCCAGAACACACCTGGGGTCCCCATGGTGGGCGCTGGCAATCTATCAGCAAAGAAAAGTGCATCTATATTGCCACCCAAGGTATAAACAAAAAAGCCTAAACCAAAAACCCCGTAAACAATTGAAGGTACGCCCGCCATATTACTAACGCTTATTCTTATAGCGGTGGTAAACGGCGTATCTGGAGCGTATTCACTCAAATAGATAGCCGCAAGTACGCCAAAAGGCGTCACGATAATGGTCATTAAAAATACCATCAGCACGGTGCCAAATAGCGCGGGATATACCCCTCCAGACGTATTCGCCTGTTTGGGAGAATCAGTAAGGAAGGTAGCAATACGACTAAATACCACCTGCCATTTTTCAAAATAGCTAAGCTGGCTTACATAATCGACGCTTTTAATTTCCGACACCCGAATAGCGTACGCTTGCGCATTGGCAAAAGTGACGCTGAGTTCGTATTCGTCTCGCTCTTCCTCTAGATGAATAACTTCATGCTGCCAGCGTTCAAACTGAGTCTCTAAGCGCTCTCTTGCCGGTGCATTTTGATCAACACCTTTGCTATCTAGTGATGCCAAAGATTCATGAATGGGCGATAGTCGCTCGCGTCTAATTTTCTCAATTTGAGCACTTAGTGCCGATACTCTGTTTTGAATATCTGAAAACAGCGACAAGTCTTCCCGTCGGCTGTCTGGTGTAGATAAAAACTCTGGCTGTCCCAATACAAAGCGACCATCTTTTGTTTTTATTTCGGCACTGCCGTAAGCAAGTTCTTTGTTAATAATATCCGCACTGGCCAACTGCATTTGTGAGCCGTAAGGGCTTTGTTCGTCAGCAAAGTGAACTTGATATATTTGCTCTACTTCGTCTGCCATATAAAGCTGAGCGAACATTTTATGTTCGGATTTAGCACTTTCATTGGCTCCGGTAACTTTATATGTCACATCATAAATGGGCTCAGGCCAAAAATACGCACCACCACGAAAGGTAATAAGGAACAACACACTCACCAAAGCAATTAACAGCAAGCTAGTAAAAAACGCCGTTAACGATATCACTAGCGACTGGCGATGAACGGCATTAAAGCCGCCTTTGAACATATTATTCATAATAAGATCTACTGCGTAAGCGTTGACGAGTAAATTCAGCAATCGTATTTACAACAAACGTGAAAACAAACAGTATGCCAGCGGTAAAGAACAGAATTTGATAGTGTGCAGATGACACATCGGCTTCGGGTAATTCTATGGCTAAGTTGGCCGTTAATGCCCGTAAGCCTTCAATTAAGCCCCAGCTCGATATTGGGGTGTTTCCCGTCACCATGAGCACAATCATGGTTTCCCCGAATGCGCGACCAAAACCCAGCATAATCGCCGCCATAATGCCCGGAAACGCTACATGCAGTACTATATATTTAAGGGTTTGAAGCCGCGTGGCGCCCAACGCAAATGATGCATGCTTTAACTCATCGGGCACGCCCCCAATGGCATCTTCAGCAATGGAGTAAATACTCGGTGAAATAGCCACACCTAAGGCTATCGCCACCACTATCGTCGTTTTTCCTATGGGGCTATCAGACTCAGCGGCTAGCATGTCAAAACCATCTACATTAATTAAGCTAAAGAACCATTCTGGCGCCCATGCCACACTAATGTAACCCAATATAAAAACGCCAAGTAACGCAAAGCCCAACTCAGCGCCATGTCGAAGTTTAGCGGGTAGGCGGTCGGCAACAGGGCGTTGAAAAAACGCCACGGCAATGAGTACAAATGGAACAACAATAAGAAAAAAAGCAAAAGAAAATAGAAACTGTTCAGCCATGGGGGCTAGCCAAATGGCAGCGATAAAACCAATAAGCACACTGGGAACAGCTTCTAGCATTTCGATAGCGGGCTTCAGGGCATGGCGAAGTCGCTCTTTTGCAAAAAAGGCGGTGTATATCGCTGCACCTATTGCTACCGGTATAGCAATAAACAAAGCCAGTAGCGACGCTTTCAAGCTACCTATAATTAACGGCGTAAGACTAAACTTGGCCTCTTGGAAATCCGTGGCGTTTGTGGTTTGCCACACCGTATCTGCTTCGGTATATCCCTCATAATGTTGCGGCGCAAATAGCGACCGCCACGTAGTAATGCCGCTTAAATTATTCGCCCGCCAAATGAAAATAGAATCATCGTTATAGCCGTAAAGACGGTTGCCAAACCAAGAGATTGATTGCATGGGTTCAGGCAAATCAATTGTCGTAACCACTTCACCTGATACTCGATTTATAAATAGTAGGCGTTGTTTATCGGTAAGCGCTGCCACCACATTAATACTGGCATGCTCTTTTATATCAATCAGCCGTTCGTCCGCGTTCAAAAGGAACTGGTAGGTTTCAATGAAACCGAGCGTGTTCGCATCGCGATGTAATACCCAGCGGGTGACTTGGTTAGTGCCATCTTGTAAGAAAAACGTTCTGTCTTTCTCTAGAGATAAAATAGCAATGTCATTACGGCTGAGTTTCTCAAAAGACGCTAACAGCGAGAGCTGTGATTCATCTTCGAAAAGACGTGAAAGGAACAAGTGTGCTTCTTTTTCTACCAACATCATTTGTGCACCAGGCAACAAATGTATTTTATCAACATTGGCAAAGAACTTATCAATCATTTGCGTGGGGTTAAGCTGGTTCACCCAGCGAATAAAAGTCCCCGATGGTGTATGTAGCGCTATTGCCGCCCACTTAGATGAGAACGCAAATTGCCAAGACGTAGTTTGTGACCAATACTTGCCCGGTAGAGCAAAAGATATTGTAGAGGACACAAGGCTTGAAGGTTGAGCTAAAGGGTCTGAATGATTCGCGATTATTACACTGCGATACGCTAACGATCTGACGGGCACCACCCGAACTTGCCCGCCAGCAGAAATATCCACAATTGCATTTTCGCCCATTAAAGAGGTCGTCGCCAATTGATGATCACAAGGGCGAATGTAGTCGTGATGCTTAGCGAAATCGTGACGTTTGTAGCCATATAAGCTTAAACGGCAATCTTCACCGTTAGTTACCACTAATTGACCGCCAAGCAAATCTCCAGCGCTTTCTACTTGGCTACCTTCGGGCAATGCAAGCTGGTGCTCTTTCTCAATATTAGGCACTAACGCCAGAGGTAAAGCCTGACTAACAAGGTGCGAAATTAAGATAACCAGCGTCAGCAATACCAGCCCACCAAAGCCGGTGACGATATATCGCCCCCACTTATCATTGCGCTGGCGTTTTTTATTGATGCTATCGCTGTAGGAAGTCATTCTTATTTAATAATATTATCAGGTGTAAATTACACTGGTGAGCAGTGTAAGTTTTGTTATGCTAATAGCAAGCGAAAACTTTTGGATTAGTTCCGGTGAATAACGCCTAAAGTATGCAGCCTCAAACACTGTTGTTATCAAGGTTTATTAACAATACTAACCAGTAGCGCTTTTTCAGTGTGGCTTATGGTATTACCGTAAAACCACAGTAGCAAACGTATTTCTACAGATTCTGTAATAGGAGTTTCTCATGCAATCGCTCATTATTAGTATTATGGGTAAAGACAAGCCTGGTTTGGTTGATACGCTAGCTAAGTGCATCTACAAGCACAAAGGTAATTGGCAAGGCTCTAGCTTTGCACATATGGCAGGCATGTTTACCGGCTTTGTTGAAGTACACGTTCCCGCTGACGAAAACGAAAAACTTGTCGACGCGCTAAATGCCATTTCCGATTTATCGGTTCAGTCTGTGGCAGTGAATACATCGCCCAATTCATTAACCAATCAACTTACCGTTGATGTAATGGGCAACGACAAAGCCGGCATAGTGCAAGAGTTAACCTCGGTGCTAAACCAATTTAACCTTAACATCCTCAACTTCTCATCACGCTGCGAAAGCGCACCTAACTGGGGAAGTTTAATCTTTAAAGCTAATGCAGTTATTGCGGTGCCTGAAGGGTTTGATGACGATGCGTTGCAAGACGCCCTTGAATCGTTGGCGAACGACTTGGTAGTGGATATACAGGCCAAGCAATAAGGCCCTAGCGACACAGAAAGGTTTCAAATCACCTCGTTGAGGTAAGGGACTACGAATTAACCCTATTATATCTAAGGGTTGTCACAGTAATGTCATTGACTGATGTCAGTCTTTGGCCATTTTAAGAAGTGAAAAAACGATAAATTATGGATAACCCAGAACTATATTATCCCAAAGAACTTAGCTGGTTAGCATTTAATGAAAGGGTTTTGCAGGAAGCTGCAGATAAGAACAACCCTGTAGTAGAACGTATTCGTTTTTTAGGTATTTACTCCAACAACCTTGACGAATTTTATCGTGTTCGTGCTGCTGACGTAAAACGCCAAATAACCATTGCCCAAAATGATGGCAACGAAGAAGAAGCGGAAAAGCAAACCGCGCTAATGGCGATTATTCAGCAAAAGGTTGTTCAGCTTTCCGACAAGTTCGACCATATTCATAAAGACGTTTTAAAAGCGCTCGCGCGATACAATATTCATATTCTGCAAAAGCATGAATTAAACGAGTATCAAAAGCAGTGGGTACGTAACTTCTTCGTCAATAAGGTGCTTCGCCATATAGCCCCTATCATTATTGACAAGAAAATGGACTTGTTAAGCCGTTTAAATGGCACATCTGTTTATTTGTATGTCGCGCTGCGCCGTAAAGACCGCAACACGCGCTATGCGGTTATTCAGGTGCCTACGTCTGAAATGTCTCGCTTTATGCTTATTCCGCCGGAAAAGAGTCGAAAGAAAAAGCATATTATTATGCTCGATGACATGATTCAGCTTAGCTTGGAAGACATTTTCCGCGGCTTTGTTAAATTTGACGAAGTCGAGTCATTTTCATTCAAGATGACCCGAGACGCCGAATACTCTATCAATGACGAGATTGACGAAAGTTATGTAGAAAAAATGTCTGAGAGCATGAAACAGCGCTTAATTGCCGAGCCTGTTCGGGTTATTTACGACAACGATATGCCTGAAGATATGATGCAGGATTTACGTAAGCGTTTACGTATAACAAAACTCGATACCATGCATGCTGCAGGGCACTATCGTAACTTTAAAGATTTCATTGGCTTTCCAAACGTGGGCCGCGAATATTTAGAGCATGCTCCGCTGCCGGCTATCGACAGCAATGCTTTTTCCAAATTTAATACGGTATTCGATGCCATTACCGCCCACGATATTCTACTGTATTACCCATATCACCGATTCTTACATGTTACCGAATTTGTCCGCCAAGCAGCATTCGACCCTAGCGTAAAATCTATTCGCATTAATATTTATCGTGTGGCCAGTAACTCTCGCATTATCAACTCGCTCATTGATGCCGTTGATAACGGTAAAAAGGTGACCGTAGTGGTAGAACTGCGCGCTCGCTTTGATGAAGAGGCCAACATTGAATGGTCTAAACGCATGACCGATGCGGGTATTCGCGTAGTGCTCGGCGTGCCAACCTTAAAAATTCACTCGAAGCTTTGCGTGATCACCCGCGAAGAACGTGGCGCGATGATTAACTATGCGCATTTTGGTACGGGTAACTTCAACGAAAAAACCGCAAAAATCTATACCGATTACAGTTTATTCACTCGAAACCAAGAATTGGCCAATGAAGCGGTGGCAGTATTTGACCTTATTCAATACCCTTTCCGCCGGTATAAATTTCAGCATTTGCAGATTTCACCGTTAAACGCGAGAACCCGAATTCAGTCACTTATTCGTCAAGAAATTCAGCATTTAAAAGAAGGCCGTCCTGCGCAAATTACCTTTAAGATTAATAACCTTGTTGATAAGGAATTAATGGATGATTTGTATCGGGCCAGTCAAGCAGGGGTGAAAATTCGCGGTATTGTTCGCGGGATGTGTTCCATAATACCTGGCTTAAAAGGTATTAGCGAAAACATTGAAATCATCTCTATTGTCGATAGGTTCTTAGAGCACCCTAGGGTGATGGTATTTGAAGGCGGCGGTGAGAGAAAAGTGTTTATTTCTTCTGCTGACTGGATGACCCGCAATATGGACAACCGCATAGAAGTAGGCTGCCCTATTTACGATAAAAACCTGCAACAGCGCATTGTCGATATTATGGATATACAATTCCGTGATACGCTTAAAGCGAGAGTGATTGACAAGGAACAAAGCAACAAGTACGTTGCTCGAGGCAATCGCAAGAAATTACGTTCACAAATAGAGATTTACGACTATCTTGTGAAAGAAGAAGAAAAAGAAGCAGGAAAATAAAACCTTAAATGACTCAGCATGAAATGACTCAGCATGAAATGACTCAGCATGAATCCGTTTTTGATACCGTTGAAAGCCGTGAGGTTAATAAAGTAGCCGCGTTAGATATTGGCTCGAATAGCTTTCACCTTGTGGTAGCGCGTATTGTTGCTGGGTCTGTCCAAATTCTGCATCGCGTTAAACAAAAAGTAAGGTTAGCTGAGGGGTTGGACGACGACAATATTTTGTCTGATGAAGCCATGGAACGTGGTTTAAAGATGCTACGTATTGTGGCTGAAAGTCTACGCGGTTTCGAACCCGACTCGGTTCGTATTGTGGCCACACACACTCTGCGCAAAGCCAAAAACGCCCACCACTTCATTAATGCCGCGAAAGATATTCTGCCCTACCCTGTAGAAGTAATTTCAGGCGTGGAGGAAGCCCGCCTGATTTACTCTGGCGTAGCACATACTAACCATGCTGATGGACAGCAGTTAGTGGTGGATATCGGTGGGGGCTCAACAGAATTTGTGATTGGCGAGGGCTTCAACCCGCTTATTTGCCGTAGTTTGCAAATGGGCTGTGTTAGCTACACTAAGCGATTCTTCCCAGACGGGTCATTAAAAAACAAATCTTTTGAGCTGGCCATTACTGCGGCTGAACAAGAGCTGGAATTTATTCAAGATAAGTACCGCAAGCTGGGTTGGGTACAATGTGTTGGTACGTCGGGCACAATTCGCTCGTTGTTCACTTTATGCCAACAAGATAGACCCAACGACCACGATATACCCGTTACGCTCAAGAGTCTGCGTAACTTAATGAAGCAGTTTATTAGTGCAGGTCATATCGACAAACTTAACTACCCTGATTTAACCGAAGACAGACGCGTGGTTATTGCCGGCGGTTTGGCTATATTAGTGGCAGTATTTAAAGCGCTAGAAATAGACACTTTGGTTTATTCCCCTGCCGCATTACGCGAAGGCGTGATTTACCAGATGGAAGATGAGCTGCATCATGCCGATATACGCGGCAGAACAGCTAGCAGCTTAGCTACCCGCTACGATGTGGATACCGCGCAAGCTACGCTTGTGCTTAACACGTCACTTAACCTCTTTAGCCATGCTGAAAAAGCCTGGAAACTTAAACACCACGACTTTAAAAGCATGTTGGGTTGGGCGGCGTTGTTGCATGAAGTGGGCATTCAAATTAACTCGCGCGGTGTGCAGCGCCACAGTGCCTATATTCTCGCTAACGTAGATATGCCTGGGTTTACGCAAGAACAACAAGAATTATTGGCCACCCTAGTACGTTTTCATAGAAAGAAAGTGCGGGCTAACGATTTTCCCAACTTTAACTTGTACGATTTAGCGGCCGTTAAAAAGCTTATCGCTTTATTACGTATTGGCGCGTTGCTCAATATCAAACGCCAAGAAGGCTTCTTGCCGGATATAGAGATTGATGCAGATAAGAACGGCTTAAGCCTTACTTTTCCTAAAGATTGGTTGGAAGAAAAACCCATCCTAGCCGCCGACTTAGTTCGAGAAAGTGCGTACTGGAAGGCGTTAGACTTAACCCTTTCTATTAAATAAGCCGGTTTGCGAGCAATAGAAAAGGGAGCATTAATGCTCCCTTTTTACGTTTTTATGTCAACGTATTTCAGGACGGGACATAATTAATAAAAAAGGGGCGCTTACAAGCGCCCCTTTTAAACAATAAAACTTATGCTTTTGAAGCTTGGTAAATACCTTCAATCGCACCATCTAGTGTCGCTTCAAACTCGTCATCAGACTGTTTGTCAGAAACACCTTCAGTTAGTGCTCTTGAAAAACTTGCGATAATGCCTTGGTTTTCTGAAAGTTTCGCATTAGCTTCTTCACGGTTGTAACCGCCAGACAATGCTACCACTTTAAGTACACGAGGATGATCAACAAGCTCTTTATAGAAGTTAGCTTCATTAGGCAGTGTAAGCTTTAACATCACTTCTTGACCTTCGCTCAACAAATTAAGCTGAGTAAGAATTTCAAGTTTAAGCAGTGCTTCTGCTTCCGCTTTTTGAGGACTATGAATATCTACTTCAGGTTCAATGATAGGTACTAAACCTGCTGCGATGATTTGCTTACCCACTTCGAACTGCTGCTCTACTACATCTTTAATACCTTGATGATTAGCCAGTTTTACCACTGAACGCATCTTGGTGCCAAAAACGTCTTGGGCTACGGCTTTAGCCAGTAACGCATCTAGACCAACAATCGGCTTCATCACCTGTACACCGTTGTTCTCTTCAACAAGCCCTTTATCCACTTTCAAGAAAGGGATAACGCGCTTCTTCTGCCACAAGTAGTGGGCAGTAGACATACCTTCAATTTCACGGTCTAGGGTATTTTCAAATAAAATAGCGCCTAGAACACGCTCTCCACTGAAAGGGGTGCTGGTGATAATACGTGTACGCATTTGGTGAACAAGGTTAAACATTTCTTCGTCAGAACTGTATTCTGACTCTTCAATGCCATATAAACGTAGCGCTTTTGGTGTACTACCGCCGCTTTGATCCAAAGCTGCAATAAAACCAACTTGCGTTTTAAGTTTATCTAGCATGGCCTGCTGTGCTTGTGATGCCATTGCAACACTCCTTTTTTATAATACTGCTCTAAGAACAGGTGTAGGGTTTATCGTTATATGCCGACGTACTTCAATGTATCGCCGGCGAAAATCGGAATCGATTTTTTAGTAGTCTGCTAATTTTATTTGTTTTTTTCTTCTAGCATGGCTACTGCAGGTAATGTTTTGCCTTCTAAAAACTCTAGAAATGCACCACCACCTGTAGAGATATAAGATATCTTATCAGCGATTTCATATTTATCTACTGCTGCCAGTGTATCACCACCACCTGCAATTGAGAACGCATCGCTATCAGCAATAGCCTCGGCTAACGCCTTTGTACCTGCACTGAACTGTTCAAATTCAAATACACCTACTGGGCCATTCCATACAATAGTACCCGCATTTTTAATAATGCTTTCAAGGGCTTTTGATGAATCTGGGCCGATATCAAAAATCATGTCGTCGTCAGCGACATCACTAACGGCTTTAAGTGTCGCTTCTGTGTTTTCATCGAAGGCTTTGCCCACTACCACATCGGTAGGCACTGGAATATTTCCGCCATTTGATACTGCATCGCTCATCAACTGCGTAGCTTGCTCCGTTAAGTCCATTTCAACCAACGACTTACCTACGTTATGGCCTTGTGCAGCAATAAAGGTATTGGCAATACCGCCGCCAACAATAAGCTGGTCAACTTTTTCAGCTAAGGTTTTAAGTACGGTAAGCTTAGTTGATACCTTAGATCCGCCTACAATGGCTACCATTGGACGTTTAGGGTTATCTAGGGCTTTGCCTAGCGCGTCCAATTCAGCAGCAAGAAGAGGGCCTGCACACGCTTTAGTAGCAAATTTTGCCACACCATGTGTAGACGCTTGTGCACGGTGCGCGGTGCCAAATGCATCCATCACGAAAATATCGCAAAGGGCTGCATATTGCTTTGATAGGGTTTCGTCGTCGCTTTTCTCACCTTCGTTAAAGCGTACGTTTTCTAGAATAACTAACGAGCCAGGTGCAACATCAACACCGTCTAAATAGTCTTTTTCTAGGGTTACTGGTACGTCTAACGCGTCGTTCAAATAATTCACAACAGGCTGAAGTGAGAATTCTTCCGCAGGCTCACCTTCAGTAGGGCGGCCTAAATGGGACATGACCATTACCGCAGCGCCAGCATCTAGCGCAGCTTTAATAGTAGGAATGGAAGCTTTAATACGTGCATCAGAGGTGACTACACCATCTTTAACTGGCACGTTTAAATCTTGTCTAATTAATACGCGCTGACCGCTTAGGGCCAAATCGCTCATACTTGGAATTGCCATAGTCTTTCCCTTGTTAATCGAATAACTGTGAGAGCTGCCAAGGCTGGCGCTACCAACCTTGGCAGCAAAATTCTTAATTAGCTTACGTCATACATTGCTTGCGCAGTGTCGAGCATTCTGTTTGCAAAACCCCATTCGTTGTCACACCACACCAGTGTTTTTACCAGCTGCTTATGACTTACGCGGGTTTGCGTACCATCCACAATACAAGAGTGAGGATCGTGATTGAAATCAACAGAAACTAACGGCTCTTCAGTGTAATCTAAAATACCCTGTAATCGCCCTGCTTTCACTCGCTTCAGTGCTTGATTGACATCCGCAATAGTCACTTGCGTACCTAAGGTTACACTTAAATCCATTGCAGTTACATTAATGGTTGGCACCCTTACCGCAATAGCTTCAAATTTACCTGCAAATTTAGGCAAAATACGCTCAATTCCCGCCGCTAACCGTGTGTCTACTGGAATAATAGACTGACTGGCTGCGCGAGTACGGCGTAAATCTGGGTGGTAAGCATCAATTACTTGCTGGTCGTGCATAGAAGCGTGAATAGTGGTAATCGTGCCGCTTTCAACCCCAAAGGCCGCGTCAAGCGCTTGAATAACCGGCACGATACAGTTAGTAGTGCACGACCCGTTAGACACCAACTTATGCTCCGCTTTCAGCGTGTCATCGTTAGTACCAAAAATGATAGTGTTGTCTAAATCTGGCGAGCCTGGCGAGGAAAAAAGTACCTTTTCTGCGCCTGCATTAATATGTGCCTGCCCCGATACTCTGTCATCAAACTTACCTGTGCATTCCAGCACAATATCTACCCCTATTTCACGCCAAGGCAGTAAATTGATATCTGGCTGTGCCAACAAGCGAATAGCATCGCCTGCCACGTTCAGTGTGTTGTTTTCTAGTGTCACATCAAAACCGAACCGCCCGTGGGCGGTATCGTATTTTAATAAGTGAGCTATACCTTCTGGCTCGGCGACATCATTAATCGCAACCACATTAAAGTGGCTATTGCGCCCGCTTTCATAAAGCGCACGCAATACATTGCGACCAATACGACCAAACCCGTTTATGGCAATGTTTACCATAGACTGCGGTGACCTCGTTAGCTAAGAGACAATGCTGCCTCTACCACTGCTTCAGTAGTAATATTGAAATGTTTGAACAAGTCACCCGCTGGTGCTGATTCACCGAACGTATCCATCCCAATGATGGCGCCGTTGAAACCTACGTACTTGTACCAGCTTTCTTTCGATAACGCTTCAACTGCAACACGCTTAGTTACGCTAGAAGGCAATACGCTTTCACGGTAATCCGCGGATTGACGATCGAACACGTCGGTAGAAGGCATAGAAACTACGCGAACCGCTTTACCATCTGCACTTAGTTTATCTGCTGCTTCAACAGCAAGTTGAACTTCAGACCCTGTAGCAATAAAGATGTATTCAGGCGTGCCTGCACAATCTTTAAGCACATAACCACCTTTGGCAACGTCAGCAACTTGCTGTTCATTACGTTCTTGCTGTGGCAAACCTTGGCGAGTGAAGATCAACGTTGAAGGACCATCGTTGCGCTCAATCGCGAACTTCCATGCAATAGCAGATTCAACCTGGTCACATGGGCGCCAGTTGTCTAGATTTGGTGTAGCACGCAGTGCCACTACTTGTTCTACCGGCTGGTGCGTTGGGCCATCTTCACCCAAACCAATTGAATCGTGGGTGTATACGAAAATAGCAGGTTGCTTCATAAGCGCCGCCATACGTACCGCGTTACGTGCGTATTCCATAAACATTAGGAATGTAGCACCGTACGCTTTAAAACCACCATGAAGGGTAATACCGTTCATCATGGCCGACATACCGAACTCACGTACACCGTAATAAATGTAGTTACCCGATGCATCAGTGGCTTCAACGCCTTTACTGCCATCCCAAATGGTTAGGTTTGAACCGGCTAAGTCGGCAGAGCCGCCTAGAAGTTCTGGTAACAAAGGACCAAATGCATTTAATGCATTTTGTGATGCTTTACGTGATGCAATGTTCTGTGGGTTAGCTTGCAAATCAGCAATGATTTTATCCGCTTTATCACTGAAATCTGCTGGCAACTCACCGTTCACACGGCGTTTAAATTCTGCGGCAAGCTCAGGGTAAGCACTTTCATATGCTGCGAAGGCGTCGTTCCACGCACTTTCAGCTTCGCCACCTTTGCCTTTTGCATCCCATCCTGCGTAGATATCATCAGGAATTTCGAACGCGCCATGCTTCCATCCTAGCTTTTCGCGGGTAGATATAATTTCGTCATCACCTAATGGTGCACCGTGACAAGACTCAGTGCCTTCTTTGTTTGGTGAACCGAAACCAATTACGGTTTTACAGCAAATTAGCGTAGGCTGAGCGCTGTTCGATTTAGCTTGTTCAATAGCGGCTTTAATTTGTTCAGCGTCATGACCGTCAACACCTTCAATCACTTCCCAGCCGTAGCTTTTAAAGCGTGCTGGTGTGTCGTCGGTAAACCAACCTTCTACTTCACCATCAATTGAAATGCCGTTGTCATCCCAGAAACCAATAAGTTTGCCCAGGCCTAATGTGCCCGCTAGTGAACAGGTTTCATGAGAAATACCTTCCATCAGGCAGCCATCGCCCATGAAAGTGTAGGTGTAGTGATCGACAATATCATGACCATCACGGTTAAACTGCGCCGCTAATACTTTTTCAGCTAGCGCCATACCTACTGCGTTACTAACGCCTTGACCAAGTGGGCCAGTGGTAGTTTCAACACCCGGTGCATACCCATATTCAGGGTGACCCGGTGTTTTAGAATGAAGCTGACGGAAGTTCTTAAGCTCTTCAATAGGCAGTTCATAGCCTGAAAGATGAAGCAAAGAGTACAACAGCATAGAGCCGTGACCGTTTGAGAGCACAAAGCGGTCTCTGTTTGCCCAAGACGGGTTTGCCGGGTTGTGTGATAGAAAATCACCCCATAGTACCTCGGCAATATCGGCCATCCCCATAGGGGCGCCTGGGTGACCAGATTTGGCCTGTTGAACAGCATCCATGCTTAAAGCACGGATGGCATTGGCAAGTTCACGACGAGAGGGCATGTTGTCTCCTGGTTTATTTTGTAGCTGAATTTCGCTAAGGGAACACTGTGGGCAAAATCCCTTTGTTCAACCTTAAAGCGCTGCTTTGCTGTATATCTTAATGTGGGCGTTATTCTTACCCATGCCACCATTCAGTTCAATGGCTTTTCATTGCCATTACCGAAAGTTGGCTAAAATAATGAATATTCTCATCATTCCTTTACCAGCCAATGTCGCTTCATTAGGAAAGCGTGGCTAACTTTACTCAATTATCTATAAAAGTGATCCGCGACTGTCAACAAATCGTAACGAAAGGACTTTTAGACGTCTAGAAGTAAAGACTGGTATTTATACCTTGTTTTAGTACAATACTCACCTATTTTGAACAATAAACGCTTATGGAGCATGTATGGCCACGCATTTATTCACCTCCGAGTCTGTGTCTGAAGGACACCCGGACAAAATCGCCGATCAAATTTCAGATGCGGTTCTAGATGCTATTCTAGAACAAGATCCTCGTGCCCGCGTGGCTTGCGAAACTTACGTTAAAACCGGAATGGTATTAGTTGGTGGTGAAGTCACTACCTCTGCGTGGGTTGATATTGAAGAAATCACACGTAAAACGGTAAGAGACATAGGCTATGTACACTCTGATATGGGTTTCGATGCTGATTCTTGTGCAGTATTAAACGCCATTGGCAAACAGTCGCCAGATATCAACCAAGGTGTTGATCGCGAGAGCTTAGAAGAACAAGGAGCAGGCGACCAAGGTCTTATGTTCGGTTACGCCAGTGACGAAACTGACGTATTAATGCCAGCGCCTATTACTTATTCTCACCGCTTAGTACAAAAACAAGCTGAAGTGAGAAAATCTGGCAAGCTAGACTTTTTGCGCCCAGATGCGAAAAGCCAAATTACCTTTAAGTACGAAAACCACAAGCCTGTAGGCATCGATGCCGTAGTACTTTCTACTCAGCATTGTGACTCAGTTTCTACTGCGCAAGTACGCGAAGCAGTAATGGAAGAAATTATCAAGCCTGTGCTACCTAGCGAATGGCTTGATAGCAATACCCAATTCCACATCAACCCTACTGGTCGCTTTGTTATTGGCGGACCTGTTGGTGATTGTGGTCTAACTGGACGTAAAATCATTGTAGATACCTACGGTGGTATGGCCCGTCACGGTGGTGGCGCTTTCTCAGGTAAAGATCCTTCAAAAGTAGACAGAAGCGCGGCATACGCAGGCCGTTATGTTGCTAAAAACATTGTTGCTGCTGGGCTAGCTAAGCGCTGTGAAATTCAAGTGTCTTACGCCATTGGTGTGGCTGAGCCAACATCTATCAGTATAGATACCTTCGGTACTGGTGTGGTTGACGAGAAAACGCTAGTAGCCTTGGTTCGTGAACATTTCGATTTACGTCCTTATGGCTTAATCAAAATGCTTGATTTAGAACGTGCTATTTACTTACCGACTGCAGCTTATGGCCACTTTGGCCGCGAAGCCTTCCCGTGGGAAGCCACTGATAAAGCTGAAGCACTACGTTCATCAGTATAGTTTGCTCAGCGGTATAGTTTGCGCTAGGCTGTTGAAAGCTTAAAACAGAAAAAGGGTCGCTTCATAATGAAGCGACCCTTTTTAATTTCAGGCTATTATCTTGCTATAGCTTGGCGATAGCGTGGTTATATTTTGGCTATCTATATGGAACCTGCATTAATGGAGACACTTTTCGTACTCCCACTCGCTATGACCATATCAGGCAAGCCAAATCGCGCTAACGCAACATTTTGAAATTCTTTCTTATGGGTCACTTCCGTTTCCGCAAAATCTGGCGGCAAAAATTGTCGACTACTCATTTCGCTGTCAAATTCAACTTCCACCATTTTTAAAGGTGCTAAGTTACCGGTAAAAATATCTATCACCAGTTGAGCTCCAAAAAAGTCGATACGATATCGCTGTTTTTCCACCCGCATATTTTGGGTTAAAGGCCATAAATCAGCGAATTGCTCAGAATCCAACGTAATTCGCGTGTCTCTGCGTTTAAGGCCGATACCTTGTTTAACGGCCATGGTGTAATTACCACCTTCATCCCTAATTCTAATATGCTTATCCGGCTCGGTAGCTAAGTAACCTTGTCTTATTGCAACAGGCTTTCGTGTATCTAACAAACCTTCTGGCACATAACTTACTAAAAACTTTCGTTCAAATTCCCATTCCGTTTGCATCACTCACCTCCGGCCAAGTTCCCTATTTGAAAGTACTGCTTTGCCTACTAAATTGAAGTAAGTCTTACTACTACCCTTTAAAAGTTAGTTCACAATAGAAATATCTAACAAGTTTATTTTTAACCTTTTAGATAAAAGACTACACTTACTATTCAGCACTTATTTTTTGTTACCGTTTTGTGTCATATTTTTAAGTTAGAGATCGGCATATAGCGCGAACAAAACACCCTTGTGGTTATGACGCTACCACTTACATTTATAATAATCGGTAGTCATAAGAACAAGTTTACGCTGTCTCACTCGACCAGGAATTTATCCATGAAAACTTACCCAACTTGCGTGGTTTGTTTAATATTGCTTGCCTCATTGAGTGCCGCTTACAGCGAGGCCGCTGATTGGGATGTTTCTGATTGGGATGCTTCTGATTGGAATGGCTACTACGGCCCTATCGTGTTCAAAAGTGAAAAAATAGCAAAGTGGAAGATTAAAAGCCGCTTTAATGAAACACGCCTTGAATCCATACCTGGCTACGATAGTCATTTTAATGCTAGCAAAAATAGCCAACTATCAATTCGCGCTCACCGTGCGTTAACGCTACTTTTCGAACAACAAATATATGCCTCGTTTAATACGAGCCACTCACCTTTGCAGTACTATCCTGAATGGCGCTATATACCTGAAGACTTAGGCACTTTTACTCGACTGGGTTGGTTAGTTGGTGACGAGAGTGGTTTAAATATGGCGTTGGAATTTGAACATCGAGAAGTAGGAGATAAAGAAAATAATGCGCTTACGTTAGGTGTTCAATACTTTTTCTAATACATGAACGCCCCCTTAAAGCGGGTTCTAATTTTTGTGTTTTGCCGCTTCTACCTGATTACGGGTTTCAACATACGTACTTTGAATAACTTTTGCATCAGTACTTGCTCGATGACGTCGAGCGTCGCTTTGCGATTCAATACTTGATTTAACGTCGTGCCAAAGCGCCATTTGAGGTTCGCTTAAAACATACTCTAATGCACGACATGAAAAAGACATTTGAACCGAGGCTGCTGCAAAAAGCTTAATGAGCCAAGGGTTATCTACCACCCATCCGTCAGTATACACAATGGTATTACTTAAAAAGGCATTAAGCTCGTGACACACTTTGACCGGACAAACTCCGTAAGTGTTCAACATGGCTCTGGTGATGCCATGCAAAGACTCTGCTTCTTGATCCCAATGAACCCAACTATCAAAAGGACGAATAAGCTTGCACCATTTTGCACCATCATAGCGCACTATACCTATTTCAATAGGATAACTACGGGCACCAAACCCACTGGCTTCCAAATCAATAATGGAAGGGGGATAATTTCTCTGCAAGCTAACTCCCATCTACGCTGGCGTAAAACACGCCTTGCCTTCTTTAAACCTAATAAATGAACTCAGAAAGCGCAAACGGAATTGAAAATCATACTTCTGTTGTATAATTAAAAAACAAACCGACACTTCATCTACTTTGTTAATAGTAGAATCGTGCCAGTTTGTATCATTTTAACATCAACGCACGGGCTGAATACAAAGTGATAGCCCGCTTTTAGGTAGGGATTACTCAGCCACTGCCAAGTTGAGAATTTGCTCACTCACTTCTGGGGTAATGGCTCCCGTTTCACCGAGTGAAAGCATTTTGTTTCCTTTCAGCTTTTCTACCACAGCATTAACGGCACTTTGCTTGTCGCCTTCATGCTCAGTAAGCTGGGTAGCGACTTCAAGACTCTGGTAGAAGGCTTCGATAGCGTCGATAGTTCGAAGCGCAATATCATCGCTCTCTTCTAGACCAAATACGTTTTGACCCATCTGTGATAGCTTTGCTGACTTAGTGTCAAGTTGAACCCGTAGTAGTGACGGCTGGACAATCGCTAATGAACGAGCATGATCTACGCCATACAGTGCCGTGAGTTCGTGGCCAATCATATGGGTAGCCCAATCTTGCGCAACACCTGAACCGATAAGGCCATTTAGTGCTTGGTTTGCTGACCACATAAGGTTAGCGCGCCATGCATCATCTTTGTTATCAATTTTTCCGCCAAGTTGAATTAAGGTTTTCAGCAAGGTTTCAGCGTAGCCGTCTTGAACCGGCGCATTTTGTGGAAAGGTTAAGTACTGCTCGCAAACGTGAACGAAGGCATCCACTAAACCGTTAACTACTTGTCGATGCGGAAGGCTTTTTATTACATCAGGGTCTAATACAGCAAATTGCGGATAAACTAACGGAGACATAAACGCCAGCTTCTGCTTGGTTGCTTTCTTACTTATCACCGAACCACCGTTCGATTCAGAACCTGTTGCTGGCAAGGTTAGAATGGCCCCAATAGGTAGCGCGTTATCAACGGTATGCTTGCCCGTTAGAATATCCCAGCCCTCACCCTCATATACGGCGCTTGCCGCCACATATTTTGCGCCATCAATAACACTTCCCCCGCCTACTGCAAGAATATAGTCAACGCCTGTTTCTTTAATCAGTGCAACCGCTTTGTCTAGTGTTTCAATGGTTGGGTTTGGCTCAACGCCACCAAAAGATTCCCAGTTGTAGCCTTCTAGCGCGTTCTCTACTTGCTCATAAACACCATTTTTTTTGATGGAACCGCCACCAAATAACACTAAAACGTGGCTGTCCTTTGGGATTAGGGTGTTGATTGAGCCAATTTGTCCTTGGCCAAATTGGATCCGAGTTGGGTTGCTGAATGAAAATTTCATGGTCTTTCCTCTGTCATTACATGCCTGTGTTAATGCATAATAGTGCCATTTAGTGTAAACAAACCGTCTATTTCTGGAAAAAATTTGCCTATTTCTACAAACAACCCAGGCTCTACTCATAATTTGGCTTTTTTAAGTCAAATTCTGAAACAGTTTTTACACGCAAAAGGTAAATCAGCGCTTAGTGGCGTGAGCAAGACGGATATAGATGGCGTACGAGTTTTTCGCGATCCTTATGGCTGCCCTAAGCAGCCATTACTTTATCAGTCTGGCATTATTATCATGCTACAAGGCACTAAACGTTTGTATGTTGATAATCGTGAAATCGAATACAAAAAAGGCGATTACATTGTTTTCGGTGTGCCCTTGCCTGCTCAATGTGCAGCCACCTTAGATGATGACGATTGCATATTAGGTTTAGTCATTGATATTCCCGCGTCGTTGCTTGTAGAGCTTTCACAATGGCGTGACGACAAGGCCAAAAATAGCCCCGCTCCTATTTTTACAGTAAGTCAGCAGTCATTAGATGCAAACATAACCGATGCAACACGCAGACTACTTCAAGCATTAACTCACAGTAATAGTGCCAAAGCATTGGGTGCAGGTTTTGTGCGAGAAATTGTATATTACATCCTTAATGGCCCTGCCGGTCATGTTCTTTGCGGCCTTACCGACAATGGGCATTATGCGAGAATCGCCCAAGCTTTGCGGACCATTCATGATGAGTATTCCTCTGTGTTAAACGTAGACTCACTTGCCGCTAGTGCGAACATGAGTGTTTCTGGTTTCCACCGCGCATTTCGGGATGTAGTAATGGATTCACCCGTTCAATATATAAAGAAATTTAGACTATCGAAAGCCAGAGAGTTAATCGCATTAGGTTATCGAGTGGGAGACGCTGCCGAAGCGGTGGGTTATAACAGCTTATCTCAATTCTCTCGAGAGTTTAAACGCTACTACCAATTCACTCCTGTACAAGATCGTCAATCTGCTCATTAATTGCCGTACTATAAATAACTTAACGCTGTTCTTCACGTGATAAAACCTTGCTAAAAGTGCGGTTTATTCATGGCTAATAATTAAACAAAGATAGACGAAAGAATAATGTTTGGAAGGTAAAACTAACCAATTAATGCTATACAATTACTAGCCTTACCATCAACTTCAAGATTTTATGCGCTTACGTTTCACATTTTGGTTCTTAACGTTAATGGCATTAAGTTTTCACTCTAACGGCAGTGAGGCGTCGACACCACTTTATATTGGTATAGATGCAGACTTTTCGGCTGTCGCTGTGGACGGTGGTGTAGCCATTAAACGAGGCGTTGAACTTGCTGTAGATGAAATTAATAAAAAGGGGGGATTGCTAGGCCGCCCCCTTAATATCATTTTAAAAGATCATAGAGGCAACCCTGCTCGGGGCATTCATAACATTGAACAGCTCGCCACCAATGGCGACTTAATTGCGGTAATAGGAGGTGTGCATACGCCTGTTGCGTTAGCCGAGCTTGAGTCTATTCACCAACTTAACTTGCTATATCTCGTGCCTTGGGCGGCAGGTACACAAGTGGTTGACAACCAATATGCTCCTAACAATGTATTTCGCGTATCAGTTCGTGATGCAGAGGCGGGAAAAGTACTTATTCAGCATGCTGTTTCTCGCGGTATTAAACGTGTGGCGCTGGTTTTAGAGCGTACTGGGTGGGGTCGTTCTAACGAGGCATCGCTCACCTTAGCCGCTGCCGAAATGGGGATAACCATTACGACTACTCGCTGGATTAACTGGCAGCAGAAAAAATTTGAAGAAGATATATCTGCTATCAAATCAGACAAAGCAGAAGCCATCATTTTGGTTGCCAACGCACCTGAAGGGGCAGTAGTCGTAAACGAATTAGCAGCACAAAACCTCACAGCTTTACCTGTAATTTCCCATTGGGGCATTGCTTCGGGCAATTTTATAGAGCGTTTGAACGTTGAGCCCGACTTACTTAATTTGTCAGTATTACAAACCTTCCACTTTGATCATCAAAAACATACAAAAGCCCAACAATTGTTAGAAGCTTATCATAGTAAGTATGGGCTCGTAGACCCTAAATCTATCCCAGCTGTAACAGGCATTGCGCACGCTTATGATTTAGTTAACATGCTAGCTAAAGCCGTGGCAAAAGCAGGCAGTCATGATGTAGATGCGCTACGAAATTCACTAGAAGACTTGGGGAGTTTTGAAGGTGTAATCAAAACTTATGACCCAGCATTTACACCCACACAGCATGACGCATTAATGGCTAAGGACTATTTTATGGCTTCATTTGATAAAAAAGGTAACTTGGTCGTTCTGGAAAATCAGTAATGCAATTTCAGCCACCACCGCTTAGAAAGCGCTTATTAACCAGCATGCTACCCCGTTTGTTCGGGTTGATTTTAGTTGTTGCGTTAATGCTTTTTGCGTTTGCCTTCTTTTTTGCCAAGCAGCAGATCGAAACGGTACAACAACAGTCTATTGAAGGCTTAGAGCAAGACCTTTCTTTCATCGTTAATGATACCACTCGGCAGTTAGCTGACCTTGCATCTAACGATATCATTATTAATTCTCTGGTAGATTTAGAGCAGCGTGATAATTATCTTCCCATGTTCTTTAGGTCGTTAAAGTTAACCCAAACCCGTAATGTGGAGTTTGCGTTGTACGACTTTTCCGGCGAAATGGTTATTCAGAAAAACTGGAGTCATTCTATTTCTGAAAAACTGGATACTGCGTGGCAACAAAAAACACTAGGCGCGTCTCTTTCATTTTCTTCAATCTCTCACAATGGCGTGCTTTTTTCTGTCCCAGTACTTTTAGGTGGTGCAGCAGAAGGTGCGCTGGTTATGTATGTAGAGAGCCTTCAAGACTTGCTAGCCCCCTACCCAAGGCTAACTAACCAGATTGTTACTGAACAAAATGGCGTAGTACTTTTCAGTAGTGAGCCGGAATTTATTATTCCCGGTACATCGTTTAGTGATGTCGACACCATGGGCTATGTGTTGCAAGACTCGCGCTATCAAAACTTAACCCTGTATAGCATTAAACCTATCGGCAATGCTCTGAAAGGCTTGTATTGGTTGGCGCTACTCATGCTGGCCATTATTGTAGGTATTATCTTAGTTAATTTTCACATGATTCGAACCACTGCACTACTTGCAGAGAACACCTTATCAGCCCTTTATAAAGATATAGTTAACCGTATTAAAGATACCGACTCACAAGAGTCAGTGATTGTAGAAGAGGCTAGAGAATTAGCCAATATTCGCAGTGCATTTGATACCTTAATTTCTGACCTTGCGGAAATGTCTTTATCGAACGAACAGTTTTCTAATGTTATTGATTCGATGGGAGATATGCTCTTAGTGGTAGATGAAAACCATCGCGTGATGTTAAGCAACAAACGGTTCGATGCTTTTTGTGAAGATCAATACGGAGAGCGTGAAGGTACGGTTAAGTACATACTCAATAAGCTCATTAATAAACCTTCTGGAGAGTTAAAACATTTCTCGGTAGAAGACGGATTGGAAAAGCATATTAAATGGACCAATACGCCGCTTGAAGATGCTAACCATAACATCAGAGGCGCTATATTCGTAGGGGTCGACTATAGCACTCAGCGTTCGCTAGAAAGTCATGTGCAAATTCTTAATCACGCCATGGATGAAGCCACGGTCTCTATTGTTATTGCGGATATAAAGCGTACGGGTCAACCAATTATCTATGTTAACAATGCGTTCAATCGCCTTACTGGTTACAATAAAGAAGATATTATTGGTAGAAATTGCAGGTTTATGCAAGGTGAAGGTACTGATAGCAATACCACCGCACTAATACGCAGCGCTATCGCTAAGCGCGAGCCAATTGAAACCACCATTCTTAATTACCGTAAAGACGGTGCCTCTTTTTATAACAAACTCATCCTCACGCCAGTAAAGTCTGACGGCGAAGTCACACACTACATTGGCTTTCAACAGGATGTTACGCAGCAACGCCAAGCAGAGCGCTATTTACAAGACGCGAAGCAAAAGGCGGAAGAGTCAGCGCATATGAAATCTGGCTTCCTTGCCAGTATGAGCCATGAAATACGTACGCCTATTCACGGTATTTCTGGCGTACTTCAGTTGCTCACGAATTCACCATTAAACGATGAGCAAAAACATTACCTCTCGCTTGCTACGTTCAGCATTCAAGGTCTACTGCACATTGTTAATGACATTCTTGATTTTTCTAAGATTGAGGCCGGGCAACTTCAAATTGATGATCAACCCTTCGATTTGCTAGAAACCCTTGAAAGCTTGCAGTCGCAATACGCCATTTTATGTCAAGAAAAAGGACTACGTCTGCATTTTCATTTTAACCTACAAGGCTTTCACGTAGTCATTGGAGACTCTGTTCGTTTCCGGCAGATTTTGTCTAACTTGATTGGTAACGCGGTTAAATTCACTGAGAAAGGTGAAATTGACGTAACTACCACCTTAGAACATACCAACGACGACAAGCTTCGCTTAACCTGCGCAGTAAAAGATTCAGGGATAGGCATCGCGAAAGACAAACAAGCAGGAATTTTTGATGTATTTACCCAAGAAGACCTATCTACAACCCGCAAATTTGGCGGCACGGGCCTTGGGCTTTCTATCAGTAAACAGTTGTGTGAGCTTATGGATGGTGAAATTCATTTAGAAAGTGAGAAAGGTGAAGGAAGTACATTCACTTTCAATATCATGCTAAAAGAAGGTGATGACAGCTTAGTTACACTCCAAGGAAGTAAAACCCATAACCACAATACGGTAACTCAAAAACGTAAAATTCTCATCGTTGAAGATAACGACATCAATCAGGTCATTGTGAAGCAGCACTTAAGTGCCCACAAAACCTTGAGTGCGAAATCGGGTATAGAAGCATTAGAAGCCCTAAAGAAAATGAAAGTGACTTTTGATTTAATATTGATGGACTGCCAAATGCCCGACATGGATGGTTTTGAAGCAACTCGCCGTATTCGACGCGGTGAAGCCGGCGAGCGATATGTTAATGCCCCCATCATTGCACTTACAGCGAACGCCATGAAAGGTGATAAAGAAGACTGTTTTAACGCTGGCATGAACGACTATTTGAGTAAACCCTTCGATGTTCAAGACCTATTAGAAAAAGTAGATTACTGGGCTGAAAAAAACGCGGTAGCCAAACTTCAGCTTAGCTGATTCATCAATCCTGTTACCCCACAAACACTATGCACTTTGAATAGGGTAGATTTGTCGTCTATCCTATTTATAACCATCAATAAATTTACTTTTCAATAGTAAATACCGTTAAGCAGCAATGGCTTAATATCATGACTAAAAGAACCCTTGGTAAACATGACGCACACCCGTGAAATTACAACCGGCCAACAAGAAATGTTGGCAGTAAGATACCGTCGACGCTATAGGCTCTGTCAGATTTTAACTATATTAGGGGTGCTTTTCCTATTTGCGTTAGGGACTTTTAGCGTCGTCGACGGCGCATATGTCTTAGGCACCATATTAATCGTTAACGCTCTGGTCGGCCTGCTAAACCTTTATCTCTTAAAACGTACAGGTAATATTGAGCGCGCTGCTACGATCCTAAGTGGTATTCTTTTCTTCTTGTCAATGAGCTTAATAATTACAGGTGGTAAGGATAATACTGGAATACTGTGGGTTTACCCAATTGGGGCCATCAACCTTTTCATCAATCGTTTTTGGCCTGCGGTGTTTTGGTTTGGGGCTTTCAATATTGCCAGTGTTCTACTACTGTTTACGCCCCTTTCAACTTTATTGATGACTAGCTATTCATTCGTTGAGACAGTTCGCTTCATTCTAACCATGCTGGCACTAAATTCTATCTGTCTAGCAGCCTTGCGTTCTGAAGAACAAGCCTACCAAACGATTATGCAACTACATGCTGATGATATCCGGCAGATGGCTTATTACGATACGCTGACAGGCCTTCCCAACCGTTGGAGTTTTAAAACTAATTTAGAGCGTCTGTTAGCCCGAGCAGGGAAAGATAAAGAGCGTATTGGCTTGTTGTATATCGACTTAGATAATTTTAAGCAGGTGAACGATCAATACGGCCATGAGGCTGGTGACCGCTTATTGTTCAAGTTTAGCGAACGACTTGGGGAAGCAATTCGCCCGACTGATCAGTTGTTAAAACCGCAGAAAGAAAGTTTAGCAAGACTTGCTGGCGATGAATTTGTTGTGTTGCTACCTAATATAAAGGAGCCGCTTGATGCCAGTGCAGTCGCTACACGCGTTTTAAATCTCTTTGACGGTGGTCTCGAAGTCGATGGAGTCACGCATATGATCTATGCCAGTATAGGCATATCTGTGTATCCTGATGACGCCACAACCCCTACTGAGTTAATTCATCACGCAGATGCAGCAATGTATGATGCAAAAAATAATAGTCGAAATTGCTTCAGATTTTTCACCCAAAAAATTGCCGATACGCTTCGTCAACGTCAGCAAATAGAAAAAGGCTTAAGAGAAGCTCTTAGTGAAGAGCAATTTTCTTTGGTGTATATGCCTATATTTGACTGTAAAAATAACACCATTGTTGCCGTTGAAGTATTGCTGCGATGTCAAAGCCCAGAATTAAAAGGAATTGGACCTGACCAGTTTATTCCGGTCGCGGAAGCTACTGGAATAATCAAAGATATCGATTTATGGGTCATCGACAATGCCTTACAAGCTCTAATCATTTTAAGAAAAAAACATTATTTTAAAGGAAAAATCTGCATTAACATTTCGGGGGTAGAACTGCTTAACGAACATTTTCCTTCAAAAGTGAAAAACCTATTAGAACAACATAAAGTCTCGCCTGAAAATGTAGAAATTGAAGTCACTGAAACCGCATTTATTGCCGATAATGAGACCTGCCTAGAAACCCTAAAAGCACTAAATGAGCTAGGAGTATCTTTAGCATTGGATGACTTTGGAACAGGCTACACCGCTTTTAGTCAACTGATACATTACCCAGCTGACTGTCTTAAAATTGACCGCTCATTTGTTAATGATCTTTTTTCAGAACGAGAAGCACGCAGCGTAAGCGTCCGGTAATCCCCACATTCAATTCATAAGTTAGCTGCGGCATGGTGTTCTTTTTTGCTAAGGAGAATATCCATGCAGCGACATCAACGAAGAGACATACAAGACTGGCTCAATTTATTTGAGCAACAAAAACAAAGTGGACTCACTGCGGTGGAGTTTTGTCGCCAGCAGCAGATTAACGTTCAAACCTACTATACGCGGCGTCGTGACATTAGGCTTCAACGAACGAGTAGCAAGTTCGTTCAGGTGAAGCGTGAAGTCAAGAAAGTTGAGTCATACACTGAGGAAATGGGGGGCGACCTTCTCCTGCAACTTGGAAACGCTCAATTGAGCGTGCCAACGAACATGAGTCCTCATTGGGTTGCTATTGTGATGAAGGCATTGGCGAATGAAGATGTTTGTTGAGCCTGCCGATATTTATCTATACATGGATGTCGTCGACTTCCGCAAATCGATTAACGGCTTAATTGTCGTCGTTGAGCAGGATATGAACCTGAATCCGTTTCGCGATGCACTGTTTGTGTTTTGCAATAAAAAGCGCGATAAGCTCAAAATACTCTATTGGGATAAAACGGGCTTCGCACTCTGGTACAAGCGGCTTGAGAAGCATCGGTTTAAGTGGCCTGTCGATGCGGACTCACAGCAAATGCATGTGAATGAACAGCAGCTACAGTGGCTGTTATCGGGCTACGATGTCATAGGTCATCAGCCGTTGCATTACAATGCATCCGGCTTATAACCTGTGATCATAAGTAGTGATTAACGATCACGAAATAGTCTTAATAATGTCGTGTAATCAGTGGCTTATTGCATGATAATAACGTCATGAATATTGATATCGAAAACCTACCCGACGACCCAGCAACATTGAAAAAGATGTTGTCGCAGGTGATGTCGCGGTATCAATATCTTGAAGAACAGTTTCGTATTGCCCAGCATAAGCAGTTCGGTAAAAGCACCGAAGGCCACCCTGGGCAAGGTGAGTTGTTCAATGAAGCGGAAGAGCTGGTTGTTGAAACTGAAATAGCCGAAGAAGCGATTAGCTACACTCGTAAAAAGCCGACACGTAAACCATTGCCTCGAGACCTGCCCCGCGAAGTTATTGTTCACGATATCAGCGACGAAGAGAAAGTCTGTGCCTGTTGTGCGAGTGAGTTACATCGCATAGGTGAAGATACGTCAGAAAAGCTTCAGTTTATCCCTGCTCAGGTTAAAGTGATTGAGCATGTTCGTCCTAAATATGCATGTCGTACTTGTGAGAAAGACGGTATCAGCAATAAGGTAAAACAAGCGCCCGTACCTCACAGCGTTATCCCAAAAGGCTATGCCACACCAAGCTTGTTAGCCCAAATTATCACCAGCAAATATCAGTATGGGCTACCGCTGTATCGTCAAGAATCTATGTTTAAACAGCATGGTATCGAATTAAGCCGTAAGACGATAGCGGACTGGATAATCCGCTGTGCTGAGTTGTTTAAACCGCTTTATGACCAGCTTCATCAACATCTGCTAAAACAACCCGTTATCGCGGCGGATGAAACTACGTTGAAGGTGGTTGAGTCTGAAAAAGCGAACAGTTATATGTGGTTGTACGCCAGTGGCGCTGATTCACCTAGCGGTAATATCACCGATACAGCGACATCCAATATCGTGTTGTACGATTACCACAATAGTCGGGCTGGGCAATGCGCAGTAGACTTCCTGCAAGGCTATAGCGGCTACCTACAAGTAGACGGCTATCAAGGCTACGAACAAACGCAAGCCACACTCATCGGTTGTTGGGCACACGCACGTCGCAAGTTCATGGAAGCGAAGAAAGGCGCAGGGAAAAAAGGCAGTGGCAAAGCAGATTGGGCACTCAATCACATCCAAAAACTCTACCGCATCGAAACACAGCTAAAAGATAAAACGGTGGAAACGCGCTATCTCGCCCGACAAGAAAAGAGCCTGCCGTTACTCAATCAGCTCTACACATGGCTAGAAAAATCAGTTCAACAAGTGTTACCGAAAACCAAATTAGGTGAAGCGATACAATACAGCTTGAATCAATGGGAAAAGCTTGTTCGTTATACACTCGACGGCCAACTAAGTATTGATAATAATCGCGCTGAGCGCGCGATTAAACCGTTCGTCATAGGCAGAAAAAACTGGCTGTTTAGCCAAACCGCCACAGGCGCAAACGCCAGCGCAATGCTCTACAGCATCATCGAAACCGCTAAGGCCAACGACCTCAATGTGTTCGAGTATGTGATGACGTGCCTTGATGAACTCAGCAAGCCAGAGTCGAACATCGAGCAACTACTACCATGGCAGTTTACTAAGCGCTAGGTGGGATTGCCGGACGCTTACCACGCAGCAAGATGGTGATGGTTATTCAAAGCTTGGCTAAGCTATATGACCTTCGCGTCATTGCCGAAGGCGTTGAAACCGAAGCTCAGATGAATTATCTACGGGAAAACGGTTGTGATTGGGCGCAGGGATACTATTTATCTCGCCCGCTGCCTTGGGACAACTTAGTTAAATTATTGAGCGAATGATGAAATGGCAAGTGAAGCAGACGCTTCACTTACTCAAAAGAAAGGTGGAGTTGGCCGATAAGCCGGGTTCTGAAAATACATACTATATTTATAATACTCATTAAATTTTATATATCTAATTTTTCTCTGTATGCCATAACTTTAGCTTTAATCTTTGGTCCATCAGGCCTTAAACTCAACGCTATCTCCATTATTCTGAGAGCCTCCACCGTACTATACTGTTCTACAAGGAGAGCTAAATCTCTGACTTTCTCTACTTGCTCTTCGAAAGAACGTATCAATTCATCATGATATGCACTAAAGGTAGCCTCTACTTCTTCACATTCTACATTTGAAAATAACTTAATTAATTGTTTGTGATGGACTGGCAATAACTTCCTTAAAGTATCCACAGAGGCATCATAACGCTCTTTTACAAATTCTCTAGAATCATCTATAAGTGACTGCAAATCTAATTTTCGAATAAAATCGTCTCTCTCATTTTCATATTCAACCCAGTTCATATGGTCCATTTCTAATGATACTTGAGGAATTAATGTTCCGTTTGGTAACCCGTGACGATTTGTTTTAAAAGGAATCTCCCCGCCTCGAATATTTCCTTTCATTAAGGTAGATGTATATTCCATAGGTGACCGATAAAGCCTATGGCATATGAAAGCAGGTTTATAAATCGAATGTATAGACTGTTCTGAAGAGCTATCGGAAGCTTCCCATCGAGAACCATCAGCGTTAACGAATCTGCCAGTTTTTAAAATAGGTTGATGCAGTTGTACTTTTTTCATTCCACGAGACAAAGGAAAAATAGATTTAACCAGTTGAGATCTATTCCCTTTAAGCGTTTTATCAAGGTAAGTAAAAGGCTTGTCGCTAGGATGCTCATTCAACCAACAAAATGAAATGGCTTTCTCCGAACCAACTTGGTTTAAATAAGAAGAAATTGAAACCGAAAAATCTTCATGAACCCAATACTCATCGATATCTAAAAACATTACATGGGTGGTTTGATTTTCAGAAGAGTTTATAGTCGTTTCTAACGCGCTAGCATAAGCGATTTGTTGAAATTTTTGATGTACTGCTCCAGGAACCCAATCAACAAAATCAACATTAGTAAAAGAAACTTGCGGATAGGTTTTATTAATCCTATCAATTATAGTTCTACTAGGATCTGTAGTGCGATTAATTAGAACTTCTATTTCATCAAAACCTTTGTAGAGATGATAAAAAATCCACTCAGCCAAGTATGCTCCCTCATCCTTTGCGACAGCAATAATCTTAGTTACGATAGGTTCCATAGTAGAAGTTCCTCTAATTTTCTTCTTCCAATCTTTTGCACTAAAGGTGGAGTTGGCCGATAAGCCGGGTTCTGTCGTGGACAACCATTCCTCTAGATCAGCAATTACTCACTGATTCAAGCAACCTACCCGATCCCCATGCGGGCCACACGTTAAGGGATCCTATTTGGTCTTGCTCCGGGTGGAGTTTACCTTGCCACAACCTGTTACCAGGTGTGCGGTGCGCTCTTACCGCACCCTTTCAGCCTTACCGGCCATTGCTGGCTTAGGCGGTCTTCTCTCTGCTGCACTTGTCGTCGGCTCGCGCCGCCCAGACGTTATCTGGCACCCTGCCCTTTGGAGCCCGGACTTTCCTCCCCTTTCTTACGAAAGCGGCGATTGCCTGGCCAACTCCGCGGCGCATTCTACATGAAGATGCCTCATATAGCGACAACCACATGTGAGCTTTTAAGTATCACCATAAAAGCATGTTTCAACCGTGTTCTTATCAAGCAGTTTTGTTATGACAAAAACCTGATCTTCTGCTCGTAATACTGTGCTTCCTTTGGGGATAAGCGTACTTTCACCACGGGCGACTAACGCCACAACGGTGTCTTCGGGTAACCCCAACTCTGAAATACATTTCCCGGTGGAAATTGACCTAGCGTGAAGCACTATTTCAATGAGCTCCCGTTTGTCTTTAGCCACTTTAACAATTTCTAGCGTATTCGATTCGCCTCTGGGGTTTTCTAGCACCAACCCCAATTTTCGCGCGGCAAAGGGTAAACTTGCCCCTTGCAGTAAGGCTGAAATCATCACAATGAAGAACACCACGTTAAAAATAAGCTCGGCGCTGGGTAATTCAAAAATGAGTGGGAAAATTGCCAGAATAATAGGCACAGACCCACGAAGTCCTACCCAAGAAATAAGCACTGAAGCTTTAAATGAAAACCGACTGAGCAATAACAAAGGCATTGCCACCAGCGGCCGGGCCACAAAAATAAGTACTACCGCAATCAATAAGCCTTCTTTCCAAGTATGTAGAAGCTCAGAAGGGGTAACCAACAAGCCCAAAATAACGAACATCGCTATTTGGCTTAACCAAGCCAAGCCATCAATGAATACAAAGGTATTTCGTTGATAGGAAAATCGGCTATTACCCACAATTACGCCGGTAATAAAAGTCGCCAAAAATCCGCTACCATTTAAATTCGAGGCTAAACCAAAGGCCAAGACCCCGAATAACATAACAAACACTGGATACAAACCAATCGCCATAAGCGTTACGCGCCTAAACAGCGCAACCGCTAGGCCACCTACCAAAGCACCTGTAATGGCTCCCACGCCCATTTGACTGACAAACAATATGGCTAACTCTGTTGCCTTAGTACTGCTGTCTTGAATTAGGGTAATTAGTCCGATTGTGAGGAAAATAGCCATAGGATCGTTTGATGCGCTCTCAAGCTCTAACGTCGCTTTTATCCTAGAGGGTATAGTAATGCCCGCATTGCGCATTACAGAGAAGACAGCTGCGGCGTCAGTAGACCCTACGATCGCGCCAAGAAGCAGACCAAGATAGAGCGGCAAATCTAAAATATACATAGCTGCTACGCCTGTTATGGCGGCTGTACCTACCACACCAAATGATGCCAGCAATGCGGCGGGTTTCCACGCCCGTTTTATAGACTTCTTTGAAGTTTGAAGGCCGCCATCGAACAGGATAAGTATAAGTGCAAAGGTACCAATGGAATGGGCAGCATCGGCATTATCAAAAGAAATGCGACCGATACCATCTTCACCGGCCAGCATGCCCACACCTAAAAAGAGGACCAATACCGGCACGCCAAAACGGGGGGACAGTTTGCTGACCAACACGCCAAATATAGCTAACAAAGCACTGAGTAGAATAATTTGGTCTACAGCAAACACACGTTATCTCCCTTTAACTTAGTAATAACAGTATACAGATGAAATGAGCAAAGCGGTATTTCACCGCTCCACCAATTTCGATTTGAGCGGTTAAGGTATATGTGCCAGCGACGCTTTCACCTCCTCAGAAGTAGGACGAAGTTGAGCCTTCCCTTTTTGCTCTCTACGTTTACCCAGCATGTGAAGTAACGATGAAGTAATAAACAAGGTCGATGAGGTGCCAATAACCACTGCAAATACCATGGGTACGGCAAAACTGTTAACTGCATCTCCCCCTACTAGCGCCATCGGTAGCAAAGCAAGCAGTGTGGTTAACGAAGTAAATACCGTTCTGCTTAGCGTGCTATTTACCGCTTCGTTGATAATATCGGCCAGGGAACGCTCTGGACTAATGCGCAGCAACTCTCTTACGCGGTCTAACACTACCACTTTATCGTTAATTGAGTATCCTATTAAGGCCAGTAGCGCGGCCACTGCGGTAAGATTAAATTCAATACCGGTTAAGGCAATAAAGCCAATAGTTTTGGTTAAATCAAGTAGCACGGTAAGTAAGGCGGCGGTAGCAAAATGCGCTTCAAACTGAAACCACAAATAGGCCAACATTCCACCACCAGCAATAAGCAAAGCTAGAATAGACAAGTCGGCAAAGCCATCACTTACTTTCGGGCCTACAACATCAACCTTGTTGAATATCACGGTACTGTCGGCGTCTTGTATCACCTGTTTTAGCGCTTCGATATTACTACCTTGCGTGGCTACGGTACTGGATCCGGCATTAGCTTCTGCAATAGGTACAGTGTTCGATTGTTCTGATACGGGCGCACGCAATAAGTACTGATTTTCGGCGCCATATTCTTGAATAGCAATGTCTTCAAAATGGTGTTGTTTTAGCACTGTGCGCAATTGTTCAGTAGAAAGTTGAGGCGCAGAAATTTCCATCATGGTACCGCCGGTGAAGTCTACCCCGTATTGCAAGCCAGGTTTAAAGAAGAACGCCATGGAACACAGGGTTAATATCAGTGAAACACTCAAAGCTATCTTTTTAGATTTTAGAAAGTTAAACGGCCCTAATTTATCCGCCATGGTTAACAATGGCGAAGATAAATTGATTGGCTCTCTTTGATGCTTTCTTGTTGCTCGCTGCATAAGCAACTTAGTAAGCGCCACCGAAGTAAACAGTGAAGTTATCAAGCCTATTGCAATAGTGACGGCAAAACCTTTCACTGGTCCACTACCAAAAACAAACAATAAGCTAACGGCAATAAGGGTTGTGAAGTTTGAATCAACAATAGTACCAAACGCCTTATCAAAACCAATTTTCAGGGCACTACCTGCTGGCCTGCCTTTTTTCGTTTCCTCACGAATACGTTCGTTAATAAGGATATTTGCATCTACCGCCATGCCCATAGTGAGTATCAGCCCAGCAATACCAGGCAGAGTAAGTGTGGCGCCAAACAACGTAAGCACACCAAATACCAGCGCCATATTCACCGTAAGCGCAACACTCGCAATTGCGCCCCAGCGACCGTAAATACCCACCATAAAGACTAAAACACCCAGCGCCCCCGCAATGCCACTTTTTACGCCGGTTTCAATAGCATCGCTACCTAAATCCGGCCCTACTGTGCGCTCTTCAATAATATGCAGCGGTACAGGTAATGCGCCAGTACGGAGCATCAGTGCCACGTCTTGCGCTTCGCTCATGGTAAAGCTACCGGTAATCTCGCCTCTGCCCCCAGAAATAACGCTATTGATAACCGGCGCCGTGACGACCGTGTCATCTAGCACTACCGCTAACACGCGACCAATATTGTTTTTTGTCATGGTAGCGAATTGTCGAGCGCCATCGTTATCTAAACGAAACGTCACCACGGGTTGGCTGGTTTCAGGGCTAAACACTGCTGCTGCGTCTGTAATATGCTCACCTTCTAGCGCGACATGCTTTTCAAGTAAGTACTGCCTGCCGCTAATGTCAGCCCGAGTAAAGCTCTCGCTATTTTTCACCTGCGTTTGCCAGTGAAAACGCATTTGCGCTGTAGTACCTAGTAAGGCTTTTACACTTGCTGGGTCTGAAATACCGGGCATTTGCACTAAAATAGCATCGCTACCTTGGCGGGTTACACTTGGCTCTGTGAGGCCAGTCTCGTCAAGTCGCTTGCGAACCACTTCAAGGCTACGATTAATCGCATCTTTTACTACTGCTTCTTGGTATTCCTCAGTAAGGGCTAGAGAAAGGTTAATCACATTCCCTTTTTGGCTGATACCTTTTGGAGCAGTGCCCTGCTGTGTCAGAAGCAACGCGCTACTGCCATCTGATTGCAGCGACACTTCATTTGCCCGCTGTTTAACGTTGTAAAGGTCATCGGGGTTCGAAAGCGTAAATTGTACTGCTAACGCGTTTTTGGAAGTATGTTTAACATAGCGAATGTTTTGCTCTCTCAAGTCACTAAAAAGCGCAGAAGAGTAGGTATCTAATTGCCGAGCAAACAACGCGTCAGTATCGGCTTCTAATAATAAATGAGAGCCACCTTGTAAATCTAAACCAAGCGAAAGCGTATGTTGGCTGTACCACTGCGGTACATGCTGCTTAAGTGAATCGGGCAATATATTGGGGGCGGCGCTAAGTAAGCCTAGTAAAATAACCAGCGCATACACTAGGCCACGAAATGAAAATCGTGTCATAAAAAATCCTGCAATAAACCTTTAAAAAATGAGAAGCACTGCAAGTGCAGCGCGTGATATCAGTAAGGTATTACAGGGAAGAAGGTGGGCCGCGATTCGATATGCCCTTCCAATAAAAGGCAATATATTCAAAGGGACTGCTAAAGATAGCATTCGAGAAATCGACGAGAGCTAAATGATTTTGATATCCAAAGAGAAGTAGATGTTCATCTGAATTATCTAAATCGGCATCTTGCTGTTGACTGTGCTGGGCAAACCCAAAGCGTGTAGCAACAGAAAGGCCGAAGTCGGAAAAGGATATCTGCGGGGTTTGCTCATTAAAAGATGCAGTATCGTTTGCACAATAGGCTGAAAATGGCGCGCTGAATACAAGCACCGACACCACAATAGAAAATACCCACGCGTAAACTGAAGACGCGTAGTTTTTCTGAGAAGGTGAATGATCGTCATTGTGACGTTCAGGCATAAAACGATGCATAAGGGCGGTAGTGATAACTTTCTATTATTCCGTTGCGCTGTATATGGGTACGAAATAGTAAAATGCAAATACTAATCTCTTTGCTTACTAGCAGGGTACAAACGTTGTTAAGCCCAATCTGAAGGAATACATCATGTTTAGCGCCATCCCTACCCTAGATTTACTGCTAAAAGGCTTACTGTTAACCACCATGGGGATGTTCTGGGTGGTGCTGCTGGTACGCGTGAATGGGTTGCGTTCCTTTTCTAAAATGACCAATTTTGATTTTGTGATGACAGTAGCAGTAGGTTCATTGCTAGCAAGTGCGTCTCAAACTAATAGTTGGAGCGCGTTTTTTCAGGCAATGATTGCTATGGCAGCATTGTTCTTAGTGCAGTTCGTCACTGCCCGATTGCGCAGACGTTCCGATAAAATTGAAGCACTTATGCAGAATACCCCTGTTATATTGATGCGCGACGGTGAAATTATCGATTCTGCGCTAGCCGAAACGCGGGTCGCCCGTAGCGATCTCATGGCAAAGCTTCGAGAGGCGAACGTGCTTAACATGCAGCAAGTGAGAGCGGTAGTACTGGAAACCACCGGCGACATTTCTGTGCTTCACGGCAACCATTGTGCAGATGACATGCTAGAAGGCACTAAAACTATTGGTCATCGATGATTCTTAGTGTAAATCTGAACTGCTGTTTTTATAGGATTGGCACACTACAATTCATTGTGCTTCCCTGCTTTCTATATTCATTTGGCATTTGCCCTGAAATAGCTTTAAACACCCGATTGAATGTTGCTAAGGACGAGAACCCACTCTCCAATGCTATTACCAAAATGCTCCATTGCTGGCATTCGTTGCTTCGTAATAATTGCTTAGCGTGTTTTACCCTGAACTGATTTACGAAAAGGTTGAAGTTGGCAGTAGCAAAATAGCCTCTGATGACCTTGCTTACTTTGTATTCCGACGTGTTCAACGCTTGCGCTAAATGAGCAATTTTTAAGTTTGGCTGCAGGAATATTTGTTCTTGATGAATTAACCTATTTATTCCTTTCACTATAGACATATCAATGGCTTCATCTTGTTGTATTGCACCGCCCTCACTGCAAGTGCTAGTGAGACAAGAAGAATCAGACATGCCGCCATTTAATGATTGACTAGCTGTGTCAGCGTTAACTTGATTTCGTGGTTCATTCTGTTGTTGTTTTTTTATTTGGCCGCTAAGTCGAACACTCATTTTTTGCGCGTGAACCACGTACTGAATAGCGCCAAGAATTAGCATTGCCGAAGAACATATTAACCAGGGTGCGTAATATTCAATTTCTGAGGGCGTGAATAGAAACTTAGGTAATATTGAAGAATTAAATAAGCCTAGGAAAAAGGCAGTGGCAAAAACAATCGACTGGCGCTTTTGTGTGGTATTTTTGTTCTCGAACCCGCGTAGAGCTTCCCAAAAAGACAACGCTAAAATGCTTGATGAAAGCAAAGTCGTAATTTCATTCATTCCCTGTTTAAGTTTAAGCATCTGTGCTTGGTTTAGCAGGTGTGGAATATCGCTCGATACTACTAAGTGCCACGTTTGATTAAATATCACTAATCCTGCAATCACAAATGCGACTGCAAAGTGCCTACGACTTAAGGGGTTGTGTTCTCGAAATAACGTTCTTGCAATTAACCAAACCACATTGCATGTCGCACAGGTTGCTAGCCCAATAACATATTGATATACACCAAGGGTGTCAGCACTCAATTTCTGCGTGGCCATCATACAAAGCGATGCACTAAATATGGCAACTAAATAGTCTACCGATTGCTTATCTTTTTTAAGTGCATGAGTAAGCATTGTGCTCAAACTACAGCACACTAAAAGGTAATAAGGTAACTCGTTATGCCATGCCACAGGGGTTCTACGCCTTAATATATAGCTCTGCCCTCAGTGTAAGAAGAATCACCGCCAAGCACAAAAGAACTTTGTTAAGGAGTATGTCAAAAGCCCCAACTTAAGGTATTCATTTTTCGAATTTGAGAAGAATGAGCCCTTATTTTCTATACGATAGAGGGACATTAGAGGGCAAAGCATTTATTCAAGAGGCAAAGATATGTTGGCGAAAAGTACCTTAGCACCGGTTTCTCTTAAACCTGACCCCCCAACTCCCGATCCACTAACACCCACTACTGCGACACCCACTAGCTTATCAGCCGCATCGAAACTTTATGAGGCGAGTCAGAAAATAGCATTTTCTTGTTTGCTCATCGCACAAGCTTTTTTTGTTAGTTATCTGATTGCAGGCTATGGCTTTACAGTTGTGACTGTTGGAGTATCTCAATGGAATCGCTTTAATAGCACGGCCTATGTTGCGGGCGACTCACTTGGCAATGGGATGTACGCCGCGCATGTTTTATTGGCGATAGTAATGATTATTGGCGGAAGCTTGCAGCTAGTACCAGCCATTAGGCGTAACTATAAAACGTTTCACAAATACAATGGCCGGCTTTTTGTCACCCTTGCGTGCAGTATCTCGCTAGCGGGCATGTATCTCCTGTTATCTCGGGGTACCGTTGGGAATCCTTTACTACATGGGTTAACGGCTTTTTCAGGCGTGATGGTGATTGTAAGTAGTTTCTTTGCGATTCGTGCCATAAGAAACGCTAACGTGACGCTGCATCAAAGGTGGGCGCTACATTTGTTTTTAGCCGCCAATGGCGTGCTCTTTTTTAGGTTATTCATATTCGCTTGGATGACACTTTTTGGCACCCTTGGCATTAATACTGCCGACTTTACTGGTCCTGCCGTAATAAGTGTAAGTGTACTGTCTTACGTAGCCCCTCATATTATTGTGCAGTTAATTTGGGTAGTTAAAGTAACTGCTACCGACCGTGCTACTGGCAGTGCTGCTGGCAATACTAATCGAGTATCCCTACTCAAAAACCTAATAAGCGTAACGCTGCTTGTTGTCTCTGCTGTGTTTATTATTGGTCTTTTTGGCTTAACATTAGGGAGTTGGTATCCCGCCGTTGTCGCCTAGCTTTACCTTAGTAAATGACCCTAGGAATTGGGCCTAGGAAATAGAGCCAGAAAATAGAGGCTGTGTGAATCTAGACTAAAAGCACTCTGTCCCCCATTCCTCTATTACTTTTGCCAAGCCTATACAAACGAAAAAGCCCTCAATCATAGAGGGCTTTTAAAGAGTAGATCGTGTTCGGTCTAGTTCGGTGTTATACCGTTATGGTAAACATCTTGTACGTCGTCACAGTCGTTCAGCATGTCCATGAATTTTTCAAACATTGGCATGTCTTCTTCGCTGATTTCTGATTCCGTTTGCGGGATCCAACTCATCTCTTCTGCATCAAAGCTAATATCTGGGTAAGCTTCAGTAAGCGCAGTTTTAACTTGGAAGTACTCAGTATGCGGTGCATAAACGGTAATTTTTCCGTCTTCGCCTTCCACTTCAGTCACATCAACATCCGCTTCCATTAAGACTTCCAAAATAGCGTCTTCGTCGTCACCATCAAACTGGAATACCGCTTGATGATCGAACATGTGCGATACCGCACCTTGAGCGCCAAGCTTTGCATTAGTCTTAGTGAAGCAGTTGCGTACTTCTGTAATGGTACGGTTAGCGTTATCAGAAAGACAATCCACAATTACCATGCAGTTGCCTGGACCAAAGCCTTCATAACGCATTGGTTGGAAATCTTCACCTGCGCCACCAGCGGCTTTATCAATCGCTTTATCGATAACGTGACCGGGTACTTGGTCTTTTTTCGCTTTTTCCATTAAGCGACGAAGCGACAAGTTAGTATCTGGATCGGCGCCGCCGTTTTTAGCGCACACGTAAATTTCTTTACCGTACTTAGAATACACTTTAGTTTTCGCGCCAGCGGTCTTGGCCATGGCGGCTTTTCTTACTTCGAATGCTCTTCCCATCTTAAGATTCTCTTTTTTACAAATGGAGTTCTGCCATCAGTAGCAGAAAAAATTGGGCAAATTCTACCGATTTTATGCCCAACAATACAGTGCCACGGGCACTCTCGCTGTTTTTATTGGTTAAGGTAAGTGCTCAGTAGCTAAGTATTCGTGCGATTGCATTTCGCTCAAACGACTTAAACAGCGTCTAAATTCAAAGTTTAGCAGCCCCTCGCCGTACAAATTTTCCATCGCAACTTCGGCAGAAATAATCAGCTTTACGTGGCGTTCGTAAAATTCATCCACCATGGCAATAAAGCGGCGTGCAACGTCGTCGTTGTGTTGCCCCATCACCTTCACATTAGCCAGTAACACTGAATGGTAACAACGACTTAGTTCTATGTAATCACTTTGGCTTCGTGGGCCACCGCAAAGTGCATTAAACTCTATCATTAACACACCATCGGCATCTCTAAGCGTGTCTATTTGCCTATTATTAACTTCTATCGTTTCGTTTTCAGAACCCGCTTCAGGCGCCAACTGAGCAAAGTAACCATGCAAATTCTTAATCGCTTCACCATCTAATGGATAATGATAAATTTCAGCTTGCTCAAGAGTACGAAGACGATAGTCCACGCCACTATCTACGTTTATTACTCGCGTATTCTGATTGATTAAATCGATCGCAGGTAAAAAGCGTGCTCGCTGAAGGCCATTTTTGTACAAGTCATCCGGTACAATATTTGATGTCGCCACTAACACAATGCCATAACCGAAAAGTTCTTCCATTAGCGTGCCTAAAATCATGGCATCGGTAATGTCCGATACAAAAAACTCATCGAAACAAATCACCTTGGTTTCTTTCGCTAACTTGGCAGCAATCGTTTTTAATGGGTCTTGTGCGTTTGTAAGCTGCTTAAGCTCGTCATGAATTCGGTGCATAAACCGGTGAAAGTGTACTCGCATTTTATTTTCGAACGGCAGGCAGTCGTAAAAGGTATCTACCAAGTAGGTTTTCCCTCTGCCTACGCCGCCATAAAAATAAATGCCTTGAATGCCTGCGTTCTTTTGACCTTTACCAAACGCCGACTTAAGTTTTACCCGCCAGGTATGCTTTCTCTCTGGCTGGGTTAACTCGTCGAACAAACGTTGTAATTCTTTAACTGCATTTTCTTGTGCTGCATCGTACTGAAACTCAGGCGACGTCAAATCTGCTTGATATTTTTCCCATGGCGTCATCGCCTATTCCACTCCCGCAAAATGTCAATAGTGGCCGTGGCTGCACCGACCTGCTTGAAATTATCAATTATGACCTTAATTTTAATGGAAATCACGGTAGAATCGCACCTAGTTAATTTGCATAGCTCGTATAAACACAATTAATGCGATCTCTATGCGCTTTTCATACCGGCTCTTGCTATATTCAAGTAATGGTCGAATGCATTAAGTAGCACGTATCAAGGTGTACTTAATGTGAGTAGTACGTTAATTCGGAGAATAGAATGGAACTGTTAGTGTCTCTTGCTTTACTAGTGGTGGGTTTAATCATTGGCTTTTTTATAGGTCGTTTTGTACAAACCAAAACGGGCGGGAATAGTGCGGCTCAAACTGAGCAACAAGTGAAAGAGATATTAGCTCAGCAAGCTCAACATCATATTCATCAAACTCGTCAAAGCCTTGAAGGTATTGAAAGTCAGTGCGAAACACTGAAGCAACAAATTGAAGAATACGAAGCATTGCTCACGCAAAGCAGTGACGATGAAGACGCTAAAGTCCCCTTCTATGGTGAACAAGCGACGTCTTACCTTCGCAACAATTTAAAAAGTTCTGAAAAGTCTAAAGTGAATAAAGTTTCCGACACCCAACCAAAAGATTTCGCAAATTCAGGGTCGGGGCTATTTGTCGGCGGTTCTGAGCAATCTACCGCAGACAAATCATAATTTAGGAACTTTTTCAGTTATTTCAGAGTCTTTAGTTAAATGATTCAATATCGCAATAACCTGAAGGAGTATAAGCGAGCATGAAAGTGTCTTTTCGTCAGTATATCGTGGCGTCTGCAGTATTAGTAAGTTCTCTTGGCTTTAGCGTGAACTCTTATGCGGCATTGCCGTTCTTTTCAGATAAAAAGGATGAGGTGCCCTCTCTAGCGCCCATGCTAGAAGAAGCGACCCCTGCGGTGGTGAGTATTGCTGTTGAGGGAACGCAAACTTCTCGTCAGCAAGTGCCAGAAATGTTTCAGTATTTTTTCGGCGCACCGCAAGAACAGGTTCAAGAGCGACCGTTTAGGGGCCTTGGCTCTGGTGTTATTATTGATGCGGATAAAGGCTATGTGGTAACGAACAACCACGTTGTCGATAATGCCGATGAAATTACTGTCAAGCTTACCGATGGCCGTGAGTTTAAAGCGAAAAAACTAGGCTCTGATGAACAAAGTGATATCGCTTTATTAAAAATCGACTCAGATGATCTCACTGCATTGCCGTTAGCCGATTCAGATGCACTACGAGTGGGTGATTTTGTGGTCGCTATCGGTAATCCTTTTGGTCTTTCACAAACGGTTACCTCGGGTATTGTGAGTGCATTAGGCCGCTCGGGTTTAAACATTGGAGGTTATGAAGATTTCATTCAAACCGACGCTGCGATTAACCGTGGAAACTCTGGTGGGGCTTTAGTTAGTTTGCGCGGCGAACTTGTTGGTATTAATACCGCTATTTTCGGTCCTAACGGCGGTAATGTGGGAATTGGCTTCGCTATTCCTAGTAACATGATGAAAAGCTTAGTCGATCAAATTGCTGAGTACGGTGAAGTTCGACGTGGTCTATTAGGTATTCTAGGCAGTGACATAGACGCTGGTCTTGCAGAAGCCATGAATGCTGATGTTAATATTGGAGCATTTGTAAGCGAAGTAACCCCAGACTCCGCTGCTGACAAAGCAGGTATCAAAGCGGGTGATATCATTACCGGTATTAATGGTAGAAACTTGCATAGCTTCCAAGAGTTGAGAGCTAAAATCTCTAGCATGGGAGCAGGTGCAGAAGTTGAACTTACCATTATGCGTAAAGGTAAGGAAATGAATATGGATGTGGTACTTGGCGATGCTACACAATCAACCGTCACGGCTGCACAAATTCACCCTGCATTGGAAGGGGCGACCTTAACGAATGGCACTGATGAAGCAGGTAATGCGGGCGTGGTGATTTCTGAACTGGCTAACGGCAGCCCCGCCGCACGTATTGGCTTGAAGCCTGATGATATTGTGATGGGCGTGAACCGCCTACGCACGCCATCTGTGGCTGAGTTTAGAGACGCGTTAGATAAAGCAAAAGGGGTGATTGCCCTTAATGTTAAACGCGGTAACTCTACGCTTTACTTATTGATTCGTCAGTAGTTGTAGCAAACTTATGCATTAAAACAGCGCCCATAGGCGCTGTTTTTTTGTGCGTAATTTAGTGAAAATGTGGGTTTGTCGTAAAATGCTTATACCCAATCGGATTAAAGACGACAGATTGACGGATAAGGTGATATCCTTTAACTTAATCAAATAAAAAATACCATTAACACATAGCCTTATTTTGCCATCTATTTTGGCTCAAATTTGTGGGCTGAAGTGCTTTGGCATTAAAAACAACGTAAGTGTGGCTTGTGACTGGCAGCTCGATAGTTAATTTCATCATAAAATCAATATTCCTTGGAACAATAGTAGCCTTGCTTCTGTTGTTTTTACTGCCGGATTTACGTCAAGGTAGCGGCCTGACACAAGGACTTTTCACTGAGCCCTCTGTGAGTGCTAGCCGTGAGAGCTATTTTGCCCCCTTAAGCCGCTCTGCCCCTGCTGTAGTGAATATTTATAGTGTCAGTATCGAGAACGACACTGGGTTGTTTCGTAATCAGCCTAGAGAGCGCGCCAGTTTAGGTTCAGGCGTAATCATGACCGAAAACGGCTACATTCTTACCTGTCACCATGTGGTAGAAAATGCTGATAGTATTTATGTTGCGGTACAAGACGGAAGAATTCTGGAAGCACAAATAGTTGGTAACGATCCACTTACCGATTTAGCAGTATTGAAAGTTACTGCAGACAACTTACACATTATTCCCCAAGTTTCTGAGCCAGATATTCATGTAGGTGATGTGGTAATGGCTATCGGTAACCCCTTCGATTTAGGTCAAACGATTACTCAAGGTATTGTGAGCCGCGCTGGACGCAACGGTCTATCTAACTACGTTGATTTCATTCAAACCGATGCCGTGCTGAACCAAGGTAATTCGGGCGGTGCACTGGTTGATAGCAACGGTATATTGCTGGGTATTACCAACGCAAATTTCCAGGTACGTGATTCTCGTAATCGTGTTCGGAATGTAGATGGTATTAACTTCGCGGTACCATACGAACTCGCTAAGCGAGTGATGGACAAAATTATCAATAACGGCCGTGTTATTCGTGGTCAACTAGGATTTATTGGTGGTGAGTACCGAAATCGCCCTGGAATTGAAGTTACAGCGGTGGCTAACGGTAGCGCTGCTGATGAAGCTGGCTTGCAACCAGGTGACATTATATTAGCCATTGACGGCATCCGGTTAGAAAGTGCATCTAAAACGTTAGACATGATTGCAGAAACTGCGCCTGGTACTACTTTAGAGCTTGAAATTAGCCGTGGTGGTAACCCGCTTACTATTAACGCTTTAGTTGCTGAGCTGCGTGCCCAAGAATAAGGCGCTGTAGCGCAAGCCTACGCTTACAAGCAAAAGCTTTTATATCAAGCACAAAAAAGCGCCTTATGATAAATAATCATAAGGCGCTTTTTTTATGAGCCGTTAATTAGCGCTTCATTCTTTTACACGCTCGATGTTGGCGCCAAGTGCACCTAGCTTCTCTTCAATGGCTTCATAACCGCGATCTAAGTGATAGATACGGTTTACATGGGTTTCGCCATCGGCAATAAGCCCAGCAATCACTAAGCTTGCAGATGCACGTAAATCGGTTGCCATTACAGGTGCGCCCTTAAGCGCAGAACTCCCTTTAGATACCGCAGAGTTACCTTCAAGGGCAATTTCAGCGCCCATGCGTTGTAGCTCTGGCACGTGCATAAAACGGTTTTCAAATATCGTTTCGGTAATAACACCTGTGCCTTCCGCAACGCAGTTTAATGTAACGAACTGGGCTTGCATGTCGGTGGGAAATGCAGGGTGTGGTGCGGTTTTAACGCGAACCGCTTTAGGTTGCTTGCCTTGCATGTCTAGCTCAATCCAGTCTTCACCTAAAGTGATAACCGCACCGGCTTGTTCAAGCTTATCGATAACAGCTTCTAACGTTTCCGGTGCAGCGTGAGTACAACGAATTTTTCCGCCAGTTACCGCAGCAGCAACTAAGAAAGTACCAGTTTCAATACGATCTGGCAGTACACGATAATCACAACCATTTAGGGTTTCTACCCCTTCAATCGTAATTTTATCAGTACCTGCGCCAGAAATAACCGCGCCCATCTGAATAAGACAGTTAGCTAAATCGACAATCTCAGGCTCACGTGCGGCATTTTCTAGCACGGTTGTGCCATCTGCCAGCGCCGCTGCCATCATTAGGTTTTCAGTAGCACCAACGCTCACCATGTCCATGAAGATGCGAGCACCTTTTAAACGGCCATCGACTTCAGCGCGAATATACCCTTCGTCTACTTCAATTTTAGCGCCCATCTTTTCAAGGCCAGTCAAATGAAGATTAACAGGGCGTGCACCTATCGCGCAGCCGCCAGGAAGTGATACGTTTGCTTTACCTTGCTTTGCAAGCAAAGGGCCTAACACCAAAATAGAGGCACGCATGGTACGCACTAATTCATATGAAGCTGTAATGCTTTGCAGCGTACTTGAGTCTAACACCACGTCATTCGCAGCAGGTTGTGCTACTTCAACGCCTAGCTCTCGTAGTAGTGCTACTGTGGTATTAATATCACGCAGTCGAGGCACGTTGGTATAACGACATGGCTGGTCGCTAAGCAAACTGGTCATTAGTAGTGGTAACGCAGCATTCTTAGCACCGGAAATACGCACGGTTCCCTGTAGTGCAGGGCCTTTCTTTATAACAAGTTTATCCACGAAAAAAGACCTGCTTACTGAGGAATGTGAAACTGGCGCTCACGCTCCCAGTCTTTTACTGAAAAGGTTTTGATGGTAATGGCATGCATAGACCCATCTGCAATCTTATCTGATAAAGGTGCATAAACAGCCTGCTGGCGTTTAACGCGGCTCATTTCATTAAAAATATCGCCTACCGCGATAATGTTGAAATGAGAACCTTCGCCTTTTACATGAACTTCATGAAGCTCTAGGGCGTCGGTGAGAATTTTTTCAATTTCGGACAATTCCATAACTTACTTCTTTACCTGCTTGTTCTTTACCTAGCTAATTAGGATCATTCTACTGGTAAAAAGCCATCAACGTCGCTTATTTTAGCCAGTTTACGTAATTTTTCTGGGAGTTCACGCAAGCTAACATTAATCCCCTCACGCTTTCCATCCCTAATTGCGTTTAATATCCAAGCTAATCCAGCACTGTCTACTCGCTCAACATCGCCCAAATCTATACAACACGTGCCGGCTTTAGCCAATATAGCGCTTTGCGATGAGGTTAAACTTTCAAAAAAATTTTTAGACAGAGTGTCACGATCTAAATGACCGTGCACGCTGACTTGGGCGTTATCGTTAACCTGAAAAAGGCTCACGCACTCTCTCCGTCAAAATCGATAGGCTCATCTTGGTTTAGCTCAACAGGCTTACCAATCTTATCTCTCATTAGCGCAATCACTGCATCAATACCGTCTTGACGAAGGATAGATTCAAACTCGCTGCGCTTACTATTTAGCATGCTGATACCTTCAGCTACCATGTCGTATGCTTTCCACTCATTTGTTTTTGAGTCTCTACGTACTTTAAACGCAATTTTGATTTCTGGGCGCTTAGGATCTTGTACTACGGCGCGAACCGTTACTGATTTTTTATCATCAAACGATGACTCAGGCTCAAACTGAACCGTTTGGTTGTCGTAGTAGCCCATAGCTACCGCGTAAGACGTAATAAGATATTGTCTGAATACGGTAATGTATTCACCCATTTTTTCTTGTGGAACCGATTTAAAGTGCTTGCCCAATACCATGAAAGCAGCAAATTTATAGTCGATATGAGGGACTAGCTCTTCTTCCATAATGGTGCGCAACATTTCAGGATCAGCTTTAACCGCTTCTTGGTTCGCTTTAATTCTATCGAAGGTTTTAGAAGCAACGCCTTTAACCAATTCATACGGGTTTTGCTCGTTGATTTCTTGAGCTTGCGCCATTCCCACTAAAGAGAACATCAACACACTCATTATTACCATTAACTTTTTCAATGCCTATCTCCTGAAACTAAATTCTTATTACAACAGACCTGACAATTCCCTTTTTGGTTTCATCAGGTCTTTATTAATTCTAATTAACCTTCGTATTCTTATTCTTCGTCACTACCGCGACTAAATAAGAATTGCCCTATCAAATCTTCTAATACCAATGCCGACTTCGTATCTTGCAAATAATCGCCGTCTTTAAGATTTGCTACCCCGTCAAACGAGAAACCTGGCTGGAAGCCAACGTATTGCTCACCCAGCAGGCCAGAAGTCAGGATTGAAACTGAGCTGGTTTCTGGAAAGCCGTCGTAGCTTTTCAAAATCGATAACTCTACTACGGGCGTGAAGTCTTCTTGATCAAGTGTGATGGAAGAAACTCGACCAACGTTCACACCCCCGACCTTTACAGATGACCGTGCTTTCAAACCACCGATGTTGTCGAATTTAGCGTATAGGGTGTAGGTATCACCATCGCCGCCTACCGATTGATTAGCCACTTTTAGTGCCAGCAACATAACTGCACCAATGGTTAATACAACGAACATGCCAACCAATACTTCAGATTTATATTTATTCATGACTCAACCCTACTCAATGCCAAACATAAGGGCGGTAAGCACGAAGTCCAGCCCTAATACTGCTAATGAAGAATACACTACAGTTTCTGTAGTAGCTTTGCTGATCCCTTCCGATGTAGGAATAGAATCGTAACCTTTAAATATGGCTATCCAGGTGACAACCAAGGCAAAAACAAGGCTTTTAATGATGCCGTTTACCACATCTTCGCCCCATTCCACCGTAGACTGCATAATTGACCAATAACTGCCAACATCTACACCCAACCAATCAACGCCCACTAGGTGACCGCCTAAAATACCGACCGCACTGAATATCAGCGCTAGCATTGGCATTGAAATGATGCCCGCCCAAAAGCGCGGCGCGACAATACGTCTTAGCGGGTCAACCGCCATCATCTCTAAACTGCTAATTTGTTCAGTTGCCTTCATTAAGCCAATTTCCGCAGTTAGTGCAGAACCAGCTCTACCAGCAAACAATAATGCGGTAACTACAGGACCAAGCTCACGAAGCAGCGATAACGCCACCATAGGGCCTAAGCTACCTTCAGCGCCGTAATCAACTAAAATAGTATAGCCCTGCAACGCCATTACCATGCCAATAAACAATCCTGACACGATAATAATTAACAAAGACTGAACGCCCACCACATGAACCTGTTTAATGGTAAGCGGAATGTTTTTTAATCTAGGAAGGGCAAGTAGCGCTCCCATTAACATGTAGGTAGCACGGCCAATGGCAGTTAACTTGCCAATGGTTTTAGCGCCTATCGATTGGAAGAACTTCATTTATCCCCTCCGAAAAAGGTATTTTCTATATCCGGAGCAGGGTAATGAAACGGCACAGGGCCATCGGCTTTACCTTTTAGGAACTGCTGAACCAGCTCTGAGTCGCTTTCTCTAATTTGCTGCGCGGTTCCTTCACCAATTACCCGTTTGTCTGCCAAAATATAAATATAATCGGCAATAGTGAGCACTTCAGTCACGTCGTGGGTTACCACTACGCTGGTTAAGTTTAGTGCGTCATTAAGCCCTCTGATTAATTTAACCAGTACACCCATTGAAATCGGATCTTGGCCGGCAAAAGGTTCATCGTACATAATAAGGTCTGGGTCTAACGCAATAGCTCTGGCTAATGCTGCACGACGTGCCATACCGCCAGAAAGTTCGCTTGGCATGAGTTGCGCTGCGCCTCTTAGGCCTACAGCCTGTAGCTTTAATGCGACAGTTGTGGCGATAAGATCTTCCGATAACTTGGTGTGTTCACGCAGCGGAAACGCCACATTGTCAAAAACGGTCATGTCTGTGAACAAAGCACCGCTTTGAAAAAGCATGCTCATTCGACGACGTGCTTGATAAAGCTCTTTACGGCTCATAGCGACAACAGAGTCGCCATCAAACTGTATATCACCTTCATCTGGTGTTAATTGCCCGCCAATAAGGCGCAGTAAGGTGGTCTTCCCTATACCGCTGGGGCCCATAACGGCCGTAATTTTTCCTTTCGGAATGCTCAGCGTAATACCGTCATAAATAACACGGTCTGCGCGTCGAAAGGTTAGGTTGTCTATCTCGACTAAATGGTCCATAGCGATTTTATTTATCGACCCTTGAATAATAAGTGATACCAGCAAAGCAAGTAATGATGCACATCACTCACTTCCTATAGATGTAAGGTTTAAGCTACTTAAGTCGCCTTTAACGCTATACTGTTTTCCATAACGGCTTTACATAACAGCTAAAGCCAAGGCAAGTTCTATGCCTTTGAGTACGTTAAATCGATAAAGTTTACTGAGCAGTGTAATTTAGTGACATTGTACGCTTTTTCAAGCGCGGCACAAAAGCAAAACGTTACAAGTTATGTTCGATTTATTCGAATTTACAAAATTCGAATAATTTTCAATCAGTAAGCACGATCAAAGGGGCACTTAATACCACCTTTCCTAAAATAAGCGATAGTTCCCATAGGCAAATGGCATTGTTTTTGCGACAATCTTGTGAAATTCCTAACTATGCTGGTTGTTGTGCTTTTAAACGTAGTCATTTTTTTAGTTGGACTGATTGTACTTAGCTGGAGTGCAGACCGTTTTGTTTACGGTGCATCAGCGTTCGCCAAGAATATTGGTATGGCGCCCATGATGATAGGCTTAACCATTGTCGCAATGGGGTCGTCTGCACCTGAAATTGTGGTGTCAGCTGCGGCATCTATTAACGGTAATATGAATACCGCCGTAGGGAATGCATTAGGCTCAAATATTACCAATATTGCCCTTGTGCTTGGTATTACTGCACTAGTCAAACCGCTTCTTGTTGCGTCCTCTACGTTAAAGCGTGAACTCCCCGCCCTGCTTGTAATTACCATCATTGCCGTGGTTTTTCTTTTCGATGGCGAGCTTACTCATCTGGAAGGTATTATCCTTATTAGCCTCTTCGTGATTGTTTTAGGCCTAATGGGCTGGCTATCTATGAAAGTAGATAAAGAAGACCCGTTAGTAAGTGAGACAACAGATGAAATCCCTAACGATGTGCCCACCTCTTCCGCTGTTTTCTGGATTGTCGTTGGTCTAATACTGTTACCGTTAAGTGCACACTTCTTAGTGGGTTCAGCAGTAGAAATAGCCCAATACCTAGGCATGTCAGATTTAGTTATCGGCCTGACCATTATTGCGTTGGGCACAAGTTTACCCGAACTGGCTGCCAGCATTGCTGGCGTGCTTAAAGGGGAAGATGATTTAGCGTTAGGCAATATTATTGGTTCTAATATTTTTAACTTGCTTGCTGTATTAGGCATGCCTGGCCTAATAGCGCCTGGCACATTAGACCCCGATGTGTATAACCGCGATATGTTCGTTGTACTCGGGTTAACCCTATTGCTATTTTTGTTTAGTTTCACCTTAATGGGTAATCGACGAATAAGCCGAAGAAATGGCGGCTTATTGATTGCTTGCTTTATTGGTTATCAATTTTGGCTTTTTGCGTAATGTCACAAGAAAATAGCTTCATCACTTCAGCCAAGCGCGTTATAGAGATTGAAGCGCAGGCAATTTCAGCGCTTTCATCGCGTATGAACGATGATTTTGTTACCGCATGTAATTTATTACAAAACTGTGTGGGCAAAGTTGTCGTGTGTGGAATGGGTAAATCTGGGCATATCGGGCATAAGATAGCAGCAACGCTTGCCAGTACCGGAACACCTTCGTTTTTCATGCACCCAGGTGAAGCCAACCATGGCGACTTAGGCATGCTGAGTAAAGGTGATGTGCTACTCGCTATTTCTAATTCTGGTGAAACCGCAGAGCTAGTCAATTTACTGCCCATTGTGAAGCGGTTAAATGTGCCTGTTATAGCAATGACCAACAGCGTAACCAGTTCATTAGGACAGCACGCAGACGTGGTGTTGAATATCAGTGTAGAAAAAGAAGCGTGTTCTTTAGGCTTAGCACCTACCTCTAGTACCACCGCTACCTTGGTAATGGGTGACGCCCTTGCCGTGGCCCTACTTGATCGTAAAGGTTTTACCTCTGACGACTTTGCGCTTTCTCACCCGGGTGGCAGCTTAGGCAGAAAATTACTGCTGAAAGTGAGTGACATCATGCTAACTGGTAGCGAATTACCCTTGGTAGACGAAAACGCCTTGGTTGCCGAAGCACTATTGGAGATATCCAAAAAGGGGCTGGGTATGACCGGTGTTATCGATAGCGATGGCGTTTTAATTGGAATTTTCACCGATGGTGATTTACGTCGTATTTTAGATGCCCGCATAGACTTGCATACTGCCACGGTTACGCAGGTGATGACTAAAGGCGGTAAAACAACAACGCCTGAACAACTCGCCGTAGAAGCGCTAAATGTAATGGAAACTCATAAGATAAGTGCGCTTATGGTAACGGATGAAGCCCGCAAGCCTGTAGGCGCATTCAATATGCACATGCTACTTAAAGCGGGAGTTTTATAATGCGCGACACCCAAACAACCGTAAATACACTTTATACCGCTATGCCAACGGCGTTGTATTCCTCGTTAACACAAGTTCGATTATTAGTCTGTGATGTGGACGGTGTGTTTTCAGATGGCCGTATTTACCTTGGTAATGCTGGCGAAGAGTTAAAAGCATTTCATACCCGCGATGGCTATGGTGTTAAAGCGCTTGTGAATTCAGGTGTGGCAGTGGCGGTCATTACGGGCAGGCGCTCTGCCATTGTGGAAAATAGAATGAAAGCGCTGAATGTCGCACACATTGTGCAGGGTGAAGAAAATAAATCTGACGCCCTTGCTGAACTGATGGCTCGCTTATCACTTAAGCCCGAACATGTGGCGGTAGTTGGTGACGATATGCCTGATACGGGCATGTATCCTCACGCTAATGTAAGAATTGCGGTAAAAGACGCCCACCCTGTGGTTGCACAGCAAGCGAATTGGATCACCACGTTGCCCAGCGGCTTCGGGGCCGTTCGCGAAATATGTGACACCTTGCTTCAAGCAAACGACAAGCTACACGGAATTCAAGGTGCTAGCGTATGAAGGTATTAGGTTTTGACCGATTAGGCTTAAGTATTTCGGTGTTATTTATATTGGCATCCGCCCTGTATATTCCTATTTGGATGGACGAAGATCCTGCTCAGCAATCTGATCAAGGGCCGGACGCATTAAAGCCTGCATATAAAGCCAAAAACCTAACGACCACCTTATATAATCAAGAAGGACAGCTAAATCACAAAGTATTTGCAGCGTCGATGGAACATTACGACCAATTGGGCTTTGTTTTATTCCAAAAGCCCAGATATACATTGTATACCGACGATGCACAGTCACCGTGGGAAGTTACCGCGACAGAAGGCACTTTGTATAATAACGAATTGATACAGCTAGAAAATAATGTCGTTATTGAAAACCAAAGTGTCGATGACTTTGTAAGAACAATACGCACAGCGTTTATAGAGATAAACCTGTACACTAAGCAAATGACATCTGATCAGCCCGTGGAAATACGTGGCTTACAATATGTGATTAACAGCAATGGGTTTAACGCTAATTTGCGTACCCAGGAATACGAGTTAATAGACCATGTACAAACCATTTATTCGCCTAGCCACTAAAGCATTAGCGACCAGCCTCGCTGTTAGCCTATTCGCTACTGTGGCTATAGCGGCTGAAAGCGACTTTAACAAACCGATTAAAGTTGACTCGAAATCGCAATTCGTTGACGGTAAAAACAAAACCTCATTGTTTAAAGATGATGTGCGGATTACTCAAGGTTCTTTGGTGATAAATGCCGATGAAGTTGAAGTGATTGCCAGCGAAGGTGATGGACGAGAGATATTCGTGGCTCGCGGCAAACCAGCCAGCTATTCGCAAAAACTTGAAGACGGTGCTCCTGTCACAGCGAAGGCCAATGAAATTCGCTATGAAGTAGTAAATCGAACTATTTCTTTACAAGGAAATGCTGAGCTACAGCAAGACACCAGTAAAGTACAAGGCGACAAGATTACCTTCGACATGGTCACTGAACAATTACTTGCAACAGGCGGCGAAGACGGCGAAGGTGGCAGAGTCACTACCGTATTTACCCCTGAGGCAATACGTAAAGCGTCATCGAATAACGAAGACGATAAGGCGGACGACAATTAATCATGGCAACGTTGAGCGCACAGAGCCTTGCAAAGGCGTATAAAGCACGTCAAGTGGTTCGCGATGTAAGCTTATCAGTATCGACGGGGCAAATCGTTGGATTACTCGGCCCGAATGGTGCCGGTAAAACGACTACCTTCTACATGATTGTTGGCTTAGTTCCTCTAGATAAGGGCAAAATCAGTATTGATGACAGCGAATTAACCCACGAGCCCATGCACGAACGTGCTCGCCGCGGTATTGGGTATTTGCCGCAAGAAGCCTCTATTTTTAGAAAATTGACGGTGTTTGAGAACATCATGGCTATCTTGCAAACCCGTAAAGGGTTAAGTTCATCAGAACAAGAACAAGAAGCCGATGCGCTACTTGATGAATTTAATATCAACCATATACGTAATAGTACGGGTATGAGTTTATCCGGTGGTGAACGCCGCCGAGTAGAAATCGCACGAGCATTAGCAGCCGATCCGCAATTTATTTTGCTTGATGAGCCATTTGCTGGTGTTGATCCTATATCGGTTAATGATATAAAGAAGATCATTCAACATCTTCGTGACAGAGGAATTGGAATCCTCATCACCGATCACAACGTAAGAGAAACACTGGATGTGTGTGAGAAAGCGTATATTGTGAGCCAAGGCGAACTCATCGCGCAAGGGACGGCAGAACAAGTTTTAAGTAATCAGAAAGTAAGGGATGTATACCTAGGAGAACAATTCAGGCTATAGTTACTGTAACCGAATTGTCATTTTCAGTTTTAAGCACGGGTATATTCACAACAAGAGTTTAAAAATAAGACGTAGATGAAACCATCTTTACAGCTAAAGTTCAGTCAACAACTTACCATGACACCGCAGTTGCAGCAGGCAATCAAGCTGCTGCAGTTGTCTACGCTCGACCTGCAACAAGAGATTCAGGAAGCACTTGACTCAAACCCTCTTTTAGAAGTTGAAGAAGGCGGTGATGACCACCCTGTTGAGAAAAACAACATGGACGGCGACGACCCTTCTGTAGAAGCTGCTCCTACTGCTTCTAGCGATTCATTAGAAGCTGGTGACGCGCTTGAAAAGAACGATCTTCCCGACGAGTTGCCAATCGACAGCACATGGGATGAGTATTACTCGGCCTCTTCTGCCCCCGCTCCTGGCCCATCGAATAATGATGACGACCAATTGTTTCAGGGTGAAACCACCGACAATATTCAAGACCATTTGCTTTGGCAGATGCGCTTAACCCCGTTTTCAGATACAGACCGCGCCATTGCTACCGCCATTATCGACTCAATTGATGAATCTGGTTACCTTAACGTACCCATTGAACAGATTTTAGAATCGGTAAACTCTGACGATGTTGAAGAGTTGGTAGAAATGGACGAAGTTGAATGTGTACTAAAACGTATTCAAATGTTCGACCCTATTGGTTCAGGTTCACGTACACCGCAAGAATGTTTGCTCGTGCAGCTTCGCCAGTTCTCAGACGATACGCCATGGCTTACCGAAGCCAGACAGCTTATTAATGAGTACTCAGACCTGCTGAGCAGCAAAGATTACCGTACGTTAATGCGCAAGAGTCGTTTGAAAGAAGATCAACTTCGTGAAGCCATGCGCTTATTGCAAACGTTGAATCCTCGTCCTGGCAGTGCATTAATTACCAAAGAACCCGAATACGTTATTCCTGATGTTTCGGTAAACAAAAAGAATGGCCGTTGGGTGGTGGAACTTAACCCCGATAGCCTGCCTAAATTAAGCGTAAATCAACAATACGCTGCCATGAGCCGACGCTCTAAAAATAGCAGCGATTCGCAATTTATTCGCTCGCATATGCAAGAAGCCAAGTGGTTTATAAAAAGCCTTGAGTCAAGAAACGACACCTTGATGAAAGTAGCAAACTGTATTGTGCAGCAACAAATGGGCTTTTTCGAGCACGGCCCAGAAATGATGAAACCAATGGTGCTAAATGATGTCGCAGAAATGGTAGATATGCATGAATCCACCATTTCACGAGTCACCACGCAAAAGTATATGCATACCCCTCGTGGCATTTTCGAGTTGAAATATTTCTTCTCTAGCCATGTAGCAACGGAATCTGGTGGTGAGTGTTCATCTACCGCTATTCGCGCACTAATTAAAAAGCTTGTGGCAGCGGAAACGCCCAGCAAGCCATTAAGCGATAGCAAGATTGCTCAATTGTTGGCCGAAAAAGGCATTAAAGTAGCCCGGCGAACAATAGCAAAATACCGGGAATCGTTATCGATTCCGCCGTCAAACCAACGCAAAAGCCTTATTTAAAGGCCTTGATAATTTAAGGAAGACGAAATATGCAAATCAACCTTACCGGTCATCATGTCGAAATTACTGATTCTTTGCGTAGCTATGTCGATACTAAGTTCAGCAAACTAGAGCGTCACTTTGATCACATATCTAATGTGCATGTCATCCTGAACGTCGAAAAACTCAATCAAAAAGCCGAAGCCACCATGCACCTTAGCGGCGCAGAAGTGTTTGCTTCATCTCATAATACAGACATGTATGCGGCGATAGACAGCATGATCGACAAACTCGACAGGCAAGTTATCAAGCATAAGGAAAAGCTGAAAAAGCACTAAATATTAGTATGGAAATTCAAGCCATAGTAAGTTTGGACCGCACCGAGTGTGCGGTTCAATGTAACAGTAAAAAACGTATTCTAGAGATTATTAGCGACATTGCTGCTAAAAATAATCCCGACATCGATCAGGCTAGTGTATTAAATAGTCTACTAACCCGTGAACGAATGGGGAGTACGGGTATTGGCAATGGTATTGCTCTGCCCCACGGTCGATTACCGGGCTTAGAACACGTTATCGCCATTATTGTAACCAGCAACCCTGCCATCGATTTTGATGCGCTTGACGATCAGCCCGTAGATATATTCTTTGCCCTATTAGTGCCAGAAGAGAAAACAGAAGGTCACTTACAAACACTCGCTACCGTGGCGGGTAAGCTAAGTGATAAAGAAACGGTGAAAGCCATTAGGCGGGCCTCCACCAGTGATGACATCATTACGGCTTTAAGCTAAAAAAGCACTGCACCATATTTTAAAAGGGAGAAATGCAGGTGAAACTGATTATTATCAGTGGTCGATCCGGTTCAGGAAAATCAGTTGCGCTACGTGCCCTTGAAGATTTAGGTTACTATTGCGTAGATAATATTCCGGTTAACCTTCTCCCTACTCTGACCCATACCGTGGTTGATGAATATGACCAAGTTGCGGTAAGTATCGATGTAAGAAACCTACCCAAAAATCCAGCGGACTTGGTAGAGATCTTAGATTACCTACCCTCATCGTGGTCTATGACCATTGTGTACATCGACGCGAGTGACGATGTACTGGTGAAGCGTTTCAGCGAAACCCGCCGATTACATCCGCTAGCTAAGCTCAACAAATCTTTATCTGAATCGATAAAAGCCGAATCAGACTTACTTGCGCCTATTGTTGAGCGCGCCGATTTGTATATTGATACGGATAAACTCACTATTCATCAACTCGCAGAGCTTATTCGCGAGCGAATTCTAGGCAAGAAAAGCTCTCGCCTAGTATTGGTGTTTGAATCGTTTGGCTTTAAGCACGGTATCCCCAAAGACGCCGACTATGTATTTGACGCCCGCTTTCTCCCCAACCCGCATTGGGAACCCGATTTAAAACACTTAACTGGCTTAGATGCCCCCGTAGAAGTATTTTTAGGTTCCCAGCCTGTTGTAACCAAATTTATTTGGCAAATTCAGAACCTAATCACTACATGGCTGCCACACTTAGAACGCAATAACCGTAGTTATGTCACCATTGCGATTGGTTGTACCGGCGGTCAGCACCGCTCAGTATTTATTGCTCAATCGTTAGCGAAAACCTTTGGCGAAATGCATCCCGATGTACAAATTCGCCACCGCGAGTTAAATCAGTAATGACAATCGAAAAAACACTTACCATAGTCAATAAATTGGGCTTACACGCCCGCGCTGCCACACAGTTGGTTCAATTAGCCAATCAATTTGACGCAAAAATAGTGTTGGTGAAGGGCGATAAGAAAGCCGATGCTAACAGTGTGCTGGGCTTAATGATGCTGGAAAGCCACCAATGTGAACAGGTAAACGTTGTGGTTGAAGGTAATGATGCCGAAGCGGCATTAAACGCCATTGAAACGTTAATTGAAGGCCGTTTCAACGAAGACGAATAATGCAGCTTCCAATACGACTGAGAAATTCTGCTAAAAGCCGTCTATAATTTCACCATACGGCTCGTAATTGTCTGTACCTACTGCGCTTTTGTCATGACAGCGTCATGGCAAGTGCGATATCCTACCATTATTGAAATTCCATTTTTTAGGCGAAAGCAGTGGCAGAAGCGCTGGTCTCAAAATACGTACAAAGCCAACTAAGGGCACTAAATGGCGCGTTGAATAATGGCCAATTTGTTTCTGTACGTAAGCTTCTGCTTGAATTACCCCCATCTGATGTTGCACACATTCTAGAATCTAGCCCCAGTCGTACTCGTGACGAGTTGTGGGAGCTTATCGATGGTGATTTCCATGGTGATATTTTAGAAGAACTCTCTGACGATGTACGTAACGGTATCATCACCAAAATGCTGCCTGCAAACGTGGTAGACGCGTTAGAAGAGATGGATACCGATGACTTAGCGGTTACCCTTAGTAGTCTGCCTGAGCCTGTATTACAGGACATTCTAGACTCTATGGATGCACAAGACAGGGTGCGTGCTGAACAGGCATTGTCTTACGGCGAAGAAACTGCCGGTTTCATTATGAATACCGACACCATCACACTTCGCCCTGATGTCACCATTGATGTGGTCCTTCGTTATATTCGCCTTAAAGGTGAATTACCTGAAAATACCGATACCTTTTATGTAGTAAACCGTACTGATAACTTAGTCGGTATTGTACCGGTAACGCGATTACTCACCGCTGAGACTGAAGCCAAAGTGTCTGATGTGATGGATGAAGAGTCTGAAGCGATTCCTGTGCATATGCCAGATGATGAAGTGGCGAGCTTATTCGAGCGCTATAACTGGCTATCGGCCCCCGTGGTTGATGAGAAACACCGCTTAGTCGGCCGAATTACCATTGATGACGTGGTAGATATTATTCGTGAGGACGCTGAGCACTCCATGATGAGTATGGCGGGTTTAGATGATGACGAAGATACTTTCGCCCCTGTGCTTCAAAGTACCAAACGACGCTCCGTTTGGTTGGCTGTAAACCTGGTTACCGCGCTAATGGCAGCCATGGTAAGTGATTTGTTTGAAGCAACGCTAAGCCAATTGGCCGTACTTGCCATATTGAACACCATAGTACCAAGCATGGGCGGTGTTGCCGGAAACCAAACCCTTACCTTGGTTATTCGTGGTATGGCACTGGGGCACGTTAATGCCAACAACTCCCGCTGGTTAATAAGCAAAGAGATATCTATTGGCTTCTTAAACGGTGCTATTTGGGCAATCTTAATTGCTTCGGTAATAGCGCTTTGGAAACAAGACTACATGTTAGGGATTATTATTGCCTTTGCCATGCTGGTTAACATGATAGCCGCAGCAATGGCAGGCGCTACTTTGCCGCTCATCATGAAGCGTTTGAAAATAGACCCTGCACTAGCAGGAAGCGTAATTCTGACCACCATCACTGATGTGGTGGGTATATTTGCATTTTTAGGTACTGCGACCCTGTTTTTAATGTAATGCCGCGACAATCGTGTAGGCGTTGTTCTAATGCTATTTAGCTTGGCATCATGATGAACGCCACCACATCGTTTTGATAATCACCGGTTGTTTTGTACTCTCTATACCCTTTAGACGCGGCAATACCAATTGCGTATTTCTTACCTTGGTAATTTGTAATTCGAGAGTCTTTCTCGCCGTTTTTTAAACCTAAAAGTGTGTCGTCTATCTCGATAACGTCCCCCACCTGCTGAGGGCTACCTTCGGTAGCAGAAATAATCATCCCATCACGCTGGCAAAACATGCCAAAACACCCGGTTACAGTATGCCCACTTTCATCTTTAGGTAGCGAGTCGTCTAACATTTCAGTGAATTGTGGCCCACTGTCAAACACAATTCCCATACCGCCAACTACGTTGTTTTGTTCTAAACTGGTGATTGATGCGTTGTAGATGTAGGTGTGCTTATTATCGTACTGCGCGCTAGGAACAAATTTCGACACGGAATATTTTTGTGAATCTGTACAACTCAACGCATCTATAGCGCCGCTCTGTGTATCGACTTTGTCTCCAATGACTGACGCATGGTCTTTGTTAGATACCGCGACAATAATGCCATTTTTGTCATAAACGTATAAATTGGTGTAAACCGTGTATAGGTCATTAATGTAACCAAGAATATTTGAAATTTCTTGCTGAGCATCAGGCCCTACGGTGGGAAGTTGCAAGTACTGTCGAAACACAGTGGTAAGCGCCCACCAGCGACAATCGTTCGCTCTCTCGTACAGATTTCTGTCCATAATATCTACTGCTAAGCTTGCGCAAAACCTTACGTCACCAAGCCGTGCGCTTATCACTGTAGATTGTAGGTTATCGATAGAGTCAGAAAAGATTAACGCGATACTCTCACCGGTCGATTTGATCTCAGAAAGTACAGGCATGAATTCAACAGCATTATTACGCGCTGCTGCAATAATGCCATTCAATACCACTAAACTCAGATCGTCATTGATTAACATCGACGTTTTGAATATTTGCTTTAAATCATCAGAAAAGAGTTGAGAATTGAGTAACTGACAAGAGTCTGTTTGAGGTTTTCCAGTTTCTTTTGAATGCTTAAAAGCATCGTTGAGTGGCGTCATAGCTACACCCTGCCAAGATAAACCTTTAAAACCTTGGTATCCCTTAGTTTCCGACGTTGTAGATATATAGCTTTTATTTTTTATGGTGATTAAATCAGGAGACCCACTGTTAGGTATTTTTTCACCCACTTTAAACTTTTGTGAATGGCTAGTTGCCATGACTTCTCTGCTTTCAGACAAAATCATAATACTACTGGCGGCACGTTCAGATTGTAAGTTGCTAAAAATTGACTGCATTTCATCGTCAAATTTGAAGCATAGACAAAGAACACCTAGTGCTTTGGCATCTTTTTCGTTACTTTCCTTAATGACACACGAATAAATTAATGAATTGCGCTTGTGAGGCTGAAGATCTGAATAACGAAAAGTTTCTGTATAGTCATCTGTAGACGCCAAGGTTTTTGAAATTAGCGGATCTTCGCTAAATTCAATTGAGCTATCAATATCCAAATTAGCCTTAACCCGCCCCTGGGTATCGAGAAGAACAATCTCATCATATACGCTATATTTTTTTACGTATTCCGCTAAACGGTGGCGAATATTTTCAATGTCTTCGACTTGCCTATCGGTGTGAAGCAAGAAAGCTCGGATATCATCATCAGTAGCCAAAAAGCCTACATCGGCAGTACGCTCAAACAAATTTCTAATCAGAATATCGATAGCGACTTGAGATTTATTATGATCGTCAGCCAAACGCTTCAATAAATGCTCTTTCATCAGGTTTTGAATGAGCCGACCTTGTAACTCAGAAAATTTCTCTTTGGTGCTAAGCATTTCTTCCAAAATGCTATCAGATACATTATGGCTGTTGATTTTACCTATCAGCGATATTTTCCCCCACCAATGGTTCAAATCATCAAACCTATCGTTGTAATTATTGATAAGTGGAATTGCCGCTTGTAATTTTTGTCGGTTATTTGAAAGTAACTGTTCCAATACTGCACTGCCTATTATTTTTATTTTATGACAAATAGTTTTTGTGCTTGAAGAACGAATTTTCTCTTACAAGGTTGTGGTTAGTCGTATATTTTGCGTTTGACTTTACAAGGTGTAATGCACTTTTTTACCTTCCCAGTATATTTGCGACAATGCAATACAATCGGCTTACACCTTTAGTTTAATATTACAGCAATCCTGCAGGTACCTGCCTATCGTGGCTCCATTGCTTAGGTGACTGTCCATACAACCGTTTAAACTCGCGGCTAAATTGCGATGTACTTACATATCCTACATCCATTGCAGCTTCATTTACGGTCATCCCACCTACAATTTTCATTGCAGCCGTGTTCAGGCGCATAGACTTTACGAACTGAATGGGCGACAAACTTGTGGCTTGCTTGAACTTTCGATGGAATACCGCACGGCTCATGTTCACATGAGACGCCACTTCATCTATTGTGATTGGCTTGTCTAAACGGCTTGATAAATAGTGAATGGCGCGGGCAATCTCATTATCTACACCAAACGCTCTACTTGCCGACGCTCCAGCATTGCCCTTTAAAATAGCGTAGTACACTTCCCGTAAACGACTTTCACCTAGGATCGCGGTATCCGCAGCACTCTGGGTTAACTGTAATATTCTATATAGCGCCTCGGAAAAACACTCATCCCACGAAGAAAGTACGATACTTGGAGGAAGGGCACTACTGCGAGGCTGACGTGTTACCCCCGTCGCGCGCTCATATTCCATTGTAACCTCCGTCATCATCGGGGGCTCTAGCGCAATAGACACCCCTAGCAAGGGGTTCTCTTTAGATGCGTTAGGGGTTCCTGCTTCTACAGGCATAGACATACAACAGCACATATACTGTTCGGCGTCATAAACATAAGACTTTCCATCAACAATGGCTTCTTTTGTGCCACTGACTATAGCAATAACAGCAGGCTCATAGATGGCTGGTGAACACCTTACCCCTTCTGTAACTCGAAACAGTCGTACCCCTTTAACGCCGGTCTCAAACAGGCCATCTTCCGTAAGCTTACTTTCAATTAGTTGCTTTAATTTTTGCTTAAACATAGTACCGCCCAAGCTACTTCACCGATATTAGGGGGCGAAAAAACGCCTATTATCCCGCCCTATATATCAAAATACCCGTTTAATTATTGTGACTTGGTTGTTCCAAAACAGAGTGATATTTAGTCAAGAGTTTTTCGAAAGAGTCACTCCTAATTTTCCAAGTACCCTCTTCCTTTTTAAAACTCCATTTATTGTAATCCGTTCCTGGATCTACCATTTCACCTGACTCATTGACAGTAAGATTAAGTGCTATTCTTATTGAAGCAGCGTCGTCATTGTGCATTCTCAGCGTTCTTATCGTTTTAATAGTAACACTAAGCTTTTTACAGAACCTCTCTAGCGCACCTAGCCGCATTTCGAAAAGCCGCGTTACATCGGCATCAAAAGATAATTGCTCTTGACTAATGTACGTTGACGCTTCGTCGATATCACATCGATTATATGCACCAATATAATTTTCGATTATTGGCCTAAACTCGCGATTAAGTATTTTGTTTTCCAGCGCTAATTCGGCCTGGCGCTCTTTTTCGGCGATGCTAGATTGATACCACGCGAAAGCCGTTGCACATAGGACGAAGACAATAATTAAACCCAATAGAACCTTTAAAATTTTCATAGTAGTTATTATTCTTTTATTAGTTTATTAAACAATATCTATTAGAACGCAAAGCTAAAGGGAAGTGCAAGGGAAACACTAGAACAACGGGGGGGAAATAAGCTGACTTCCTGCTAAGGCAGCAGGAAGTCAGAATGCTTATTTAATCACTTTTAAGGTGGGTTTTCCCTTTTTAGGGGGAACGGGTGCATCTGTATTATCCGACGCGTCTACGTCTTCAATAGATGCTGGCCCAGTGGCTTGAGGTTCAGATGGCTTACTTGTTTTGGCCATCTCCTCTTCGGTTGCAAATACAGTACCGGCGCCATTTTCACGCGCATAAATCGCCATAATAGCTTCGCTAGGCATGCTTAATCTTCTTGGTTGGCCACCAAAACGAGCTTGAAAAGAAAGCCCGGTTAAGTCCAACGAAAAGTTAACACACGCACTAGGCGACACGTTTAAAACGATTTGCCCGTCCTTAACAAACTCTAAAGGCACTTCCACCATTTCATTCGTTGCATCAACAACAATGTATGGGGTGAGATCGTTGTCCACTATCCATTCGTAAAAGGCCCTCAAAAGGTAGGGCTGATTAGACGTCATAGATGTCATAGTGGGTTATGGATCTCGCGCTCTTGATCGGTTAGCGATGCTTTAAATGAACTGCGAGAGAAGATACGGTTCATGTAGGCATTAATTTCTTTACTACCTGCGCCATTAAGCTCAATACCTAAAGCAGGTAAGCGCCATAATAACGGAGCAAGATAACAATCAACTAAGCTGAATTCTTCGCTCATGAAGTAAGGCAATTCACCAAACACAGGTGCTAATGCAAGTAGCGCTTCACGTAAGTCGTTACGCGCAGCTTCAACATTACCTTCGCCACGGAAGATACGAGCTGCTAACGAATACCAGTCTTGTTCGATGCGATGCATCATAAGACGACTTTGGCCACGAGATACCGGATAAACTGGCATAAGTGGTGGATGCGGGAAACGCTCATCAAGGTATTCCATGATGATATGCGATTTATAAAGCACCAGTTCACGATCAACAAGAGTTGGAACGGTTCCGTAAGGGTTTAACTCCAACAGATCCTCTGACAGATTGCTAGGATCTGTGTAGCTTATTTCAACACCCACACCTTTTTCTGCCAACACAATACGCACCTGATGGCTGTAAATATCAATTGTGTCAGAGAACAACGTCATAATAGAACGTTTATTCGCGGCTACGGCCATTCAATTTCCTCCGTCGAGAAACTAGTTATGCCCACTAAATCGGGCGAAATTCAAATACTAAAAAAGGGGGCGAGAAGCCCCCTTTGCTATTATACATAATTCTGTGCGATTAGTGCACTTCTCGCCAGTATTCTTTCTTCAGCAAGTAAACAAATACAAACAGTACGGCAATGAAGATAAGAACCCATTTACCGATACGGTGTGAATCTAGCTTAGCTGGCTCACCGGTATACTCTAAGAAGTTAACAATATCGGCAACAGCTTGGTCGTACTCATCTGGAGACATTGAACCTGTACCATCAGATTTAATACCTACATATTGTTCAACCATTTCACCGTCGACCATAACTTCTTCGTGCATTTCAGTTGGTGTACCTTGCAAAGGTTGAAGCACATGCGGCATACCCACTTCTGGGAATACTTTATTGTTCACACCAAATGGACGACTCTCATCTACGTAGAAAGAACGTAGATAAGTGTAAATCCAATCTTCACCACGAACACGAGCTACAAGAGTCAAGTCTGGTGGCGCAGCACCAAACCAACCAGCCGCTGCGTCTTCAGGCATTGCACGAGTAATGTAGTCAGCAACCTTTTCGCCGGTAAACTGAAGGTTTTCTTGACCTAACTCGTCAGGAATACCTAAATCGGCAAACGTACGCTGATAACGCTGATACTTCATTGAGTGACAACCTAAGCAGTAGTTCATGAACAACTGCGCACCACGTTGCAACGAGGCCTTATCGGTTAGGTCGATAGGTGCCTTATCTAGATGCACACTACCACCAGCGGCTAACGCTACACCCGGTAGAAAAAATGCTAAAAAGCACATCAATTTTTTCATTAGGCAATCCTCTCTGGCACAGGCTTAGTTTTCTCGTTACGGCTGTATAGGAACAACAACACGAAGAAACCAAAGTACATAACGGTCGCGATTTGCGACGCAACAATCTTCCAGTTTTCTTGAGGTGTAGCACCTAAGTAACCTAAGAAAACGAATACAATTGCGAACACAATAAGGTTTACTGTGTGTAAACCACAACGATAGCGCCACGATTTAACACGACCGCGATCTATCCATGGTAAAGCAAACAAGGCTGCAATAGCACCAAACATAGCAAGTACACCAATTAGCTTATCAGGTACTGCCTTAAGGATGGCGTAGAACGGCGTGAAGTACCAAACAGGGAAGATATGTGCAGGTGTTTTCAACGGGTTCGCAATTTCGAAGTTAGGATGCTCAAGGAACTTACCGCCCATTTCAGGTGCGAAGAACAAGATATAAGTGAACAAGGCTAAGAAAATACAGAACGCTACTAAGTCTTTCAGCACCATGTGCGGGAAGAATGGCAAGATGTCATCAGCGATATCATACTTGCTTGTGTAGTACTCATGGATTTGGAATTTAGTCTTTTCTGACTCAGGTAACGAGCCTTTCTTATGCTTAATCGCAATACCGTCTGGGTTGTTTGAACCCACTTCGTGTAGCGCAATAATGTGTAAGAACACTAAAATAACAATAACCAACGGCAATGCAATAACGTGCAATGCGAAGAATCGGTTTAGGGTAGCACCCGAGATTACATAGTCACCTTGTAACCAGATAACTAAGTCTGGACCTACAACAGGAATTGCACCAAATAGCGATACGATTACCTGTGCACCCCAGTAAGACATTTGTCCCCAAGGCAATACATAACCCATGAAGGCTTCAGCCATTAGTGCAAGGTAGATGAACATACCAAACACCCAAAGCAATTCACGAGGCTTTTGGTAAGAACCGTAAATCATGCCACGGAACATATGCAGATATACCACAATGAAGAACGCTGAAGCGCCTGTACTGTGCATATAGCGGATAATCCATCCGTAATCAATTTCACGCATGATGTATTCAACAGACGCGAACGCACCTTCAGAAGTCGGTACGAAGTTCATTGTTAACCAGATTCCAGTAATAATTTGGTTAACTAAAACGATGGTAGCCAAGAATCCAAACACGTACCAAAAGTTCATGTTCTTAGGCGCTGGGTATTGGATGGCGTGCATATTCGCCACACGCATAATTGGAATACGCGCTTCAATCCACTCTAAAAAAGCATTCATATTACACAGCCTCCGCTTCTGAGCCGAGGATGATGTTTGTGTCATCTACGAACTGGTAAGGCGGAACAACAAGGTTCAACGGCGCAGGTACATTTTGGAATACACGACCAGCCATATCAAACTTAGAACCGTGACATGGGCAGAAGAAACCGTCTGGAACCCCTTCAACCACTTCTTCGAAAGCGCCATCTTTAAGGTGCTGCGGTGAGCAACCTAGATGCGTACAAATACCGACTAAGATAAGGTACTCTTCTTTCATAGAACGGAAACGGTTCTGGGCAAACGTAGGTTGTTGCTCTGCTTCAGAGTTAGGATCTTTCAGTTTATCTTCGTGAGTGCTCAATTCTTCAAGAATTTCAGGAGTACGACGAACAATCCATACAGGCTTGCTTCGCCACATCACACGCACTAGCTGTCCAGGTTCAATCCCGCTGATATCTACTTCAACGTCAGCACCGGCCGCTTTCGCTTTGGCACTTGGATTCCAGGACGCAATAAAAGGCACTGCCGCTCCAACAACACCTACACCACCAACTACCGACGTGGCAACGGTCAAAAACCGACGACGGGTGTTGTTTTCTGGCTGGTTATCATTGTGTGCAGACTCTGTTGCATCTACAGATACATTGCTCATCCACATTTCTCCAGGTTCGGATAATTATGATGTATAACCCTAACTTTTACTGGTTTTATCACGTTAGGATCGTCCATCATATGGCTTGTCATGAAGTTAACTCAAAGGCACTTATGTGCTCATTCGAGAATTCACTAAAGTTTCGTCAAATTTCGACCGCAAATGATAAAAGAAAAGCCCTTATAAACACAAGGTTTTACTGGTATTTAAGCAATAAATTAATCTGAGGCCACTGTTAAGAATTAGTGAGTGATTGGAATAAAATCAAGAATTTGACCGAAATTCGGTCAAATCCCTTTGTTATATTAAAACATTGTTATAAACCTTCGACCCAGTAGTGCGAAGATATTCTACTTACGATAATCGAGTGCTGGTGCTCTCTGCCCTAGCATGGATTCATAGTTCAGCGTACTTTTTCGTAGCTGAAACTCTTGCTTCGCTTTACTAATATTTTCAGGTTCAGAGAAAAGGGATATAGCGGTTTGCGTGATGACCTCACTGGCCAAGTACATACCTTTGTAACCAATGTCAGTACCACTCATTGCTGACGCCTGCCAAGTGTGAGGAGGAGTACCTTTTACCCAGGTGGTACTAGATAGCCCCACGGTAGGTACTTGCCAACTCACATCACCTACATCAGTTGATGCCGACCAAACAGTAATCTTTTCATCGAAGGGCTCTGGTGTGCTGTGAGCATTGTGACTAAAGGTCTGCTCGCGGGTGCTACTTATTTCGCTAGCAAACTGCTGCTCACTTTTGGTCAAAATAATCGGCGGTGCGGCGTCAATATGCTTGTGCATTAATTTTGATAAGGTCACATTAGGTAATACATTCCACACTCCACCTGTGACTTCCCAATCAACACGGGTTTCAGTGCCAAGTGCTGCACCCTTCGCCGCTTTTTCCAATCTATCCCATAATGATAACACGACAGCAGGCTGTGCTGAGCGGACGTAATAATACACTTCGGCGAAATCCGGCACCACGTTCGGCGCCGTTCCGCCATCGGTGATCACATAATGAATTCGCGTGCCATCCGGCACATGCTCACGCATTAAATTTACCATCATGTTCATGGCTTCTACGCCATCTAATGCCGAGCGCCCTTTGTCTGGCGCTGCGGCAGCATGCGCAGCTACACCGTAAAAACGAAACTTACCGCTCTTATTGGCCAGCGAAGATGAGGGTGAAGAAGATGTACTATCTGATGGGTGCCAGTGAAGCGCAACATCCACATTTTCAAAAACGCCTGCTTTTACCATATAGACTTTACCTGAGCCCCCTTCCTCTGCGGGTGTGCCAAAAACCTTTAGTGAACCTTGGTTTGGGTGAGTATCGAGATAATCAGCTAAGCTAAGCGCAGCGCCTATTACCCCGCCGGCAAACAAGTTGTGTCCACAAGCATGACCTGCGTGAACATGTCCGTTAGTGCTAATCGGCTGTTTGTCAGACGTGTTTAATACTCCCATGCTGGGAAGAGCATCCATTTCGGCAAGTAAGCCGATAACAGGCTTATGCTCGCCATCTTCCGTCTGGTCTGCTGGGCTGTATTGCGCAATAAATGCAGTAGGCATGCCCGCAATGCCAGCAGTAACATCAAAGCCACGTCCAATCAGCGTTTGTTGCATTAATGCGCTGCTGTTGTGTTCTAAAAAACCTAGTTCAGGCTTTTCCCACATGGTTTTTGCAATATGCTTCATCGTGCTTTGATGAGCAAACGTAATCGCGGCTTTAGAGTCTATAGCCGAAGCATCGGTTTGCTCAACACTTTGAGCCTTCACAGCGCCAACAACACTAATGAAGGATATGAGTATAGCGAAAGCGAGTTTATGCCAAAATGCTAAGAGTTTAGTTGTGCATAAATGCATCATCATTGCTCACAACTTGTTGCTTCAGCAGTACACGCTTTAATATAAAATGCCTCGGCAGGGGTGGCAATTAACGTATCGACAAGCGTATTGGCAGCATGCTTAGCGACGTAACGTGTTTTCTCATTGGGTTCATTATCACCGACTTCATAAGTAACGCCATGCACGTGATAAACATCAGCAAAAAACTGTTTAAAAACGCCCTTCCCTGGCGATGTGCCAGGTTTATCTACGACTTTGAACACGCCTCTTGTTTGCGTTTGCAACTCGGCTAACCAGTCTACAACCATGTCGCTAGGGGCAATACTTTCATCTACCGGAATGGTATAAAAAACATTGTTGTGGGTAGAGTGAAAGTCCATACCCATTACAATTTTCCCGCCGGCATCCGTGATTTTATCTAAATACGTTTTCACTGCTCTGGTCTCTGGTTGAGAGAATACATTCCAATCGCGGTTTAGATCTTTATGCCCAAGGCTATGTCGCCAATGTCCATTAGCTACACCATCAGGGTTTATGTTTGGCACTACCAACACATTAAATCGTGACAAAAACGCACTGGTTTCAGACGTAGTGGTTAAGAATTGATTTAGAAAAGAGAACATAGCTACTGCGCCTGTTACTTCCGGTGGGTGTTGGCGACCAACGAAAATAACCCACTCTGTGTTTTCTGGCTTTTCTAGAGCAAATGCAGAAAGCGTGCGGCCTTCGGTAGATTTACCAATCGTAAACGGCTTAATGCCAAAGTCTTGCTCTGCTTGTTTTAGCCAGTTTATGTAAACTAAATTTGGAATAGGACGCTGGGCTGCCACATAGAGTGGTCGTTTTGACACAGGTAAAGATATTGTCATTCCCTGCTCTGTGGTATCAAACGCAGTTATCTCCCAGCTTTTTTGATCGTAACTCACTTTAGGTAAATACCTTGGCGTATAACCGTCAAAGGTCAGCACTACGTCTACTTTTTCTGCTTGTTTTGACGATGAATCACCTGATGCGGTAACACTAAAGTAATACCAAGGACTAGGGTTTATGGGCTTATCTTCTGGTAAGAAGCTCAATACATAGGTGCCGTTTTCGTCGACTTCACAGGAATCTAACTTACCGGCTTCAAAATCTGCAGAAAAAGTAACGCCTTCGAATTCACACGCCAAAGTAACTGGGGAAGCAAATGCCAGTGCAATGAAAAGTAATCGAAACATGATATCTCCATGAAATAAGCGCCCCCTAATGGTAGGCGCTTTTTTATGATGTAAAAGTAGGTTAAGTATTTAACTTAGAATTTATGATTAAGTGTTACGTAGGTATAACGGCCAATCGATGAATGGAGGCTACTGCTGAATCCAAAGGTTCCATCGGCAAACGGCGGTTCTTCGTTTGTCAGGTTACGCATGCCTACGGTCACTTTCGTTTTTCCGCTAAATAAGGCGTCTTCACTTAAGCGGTAACTTACGTACGCATCTAACGTTGACCAATCATCAATGACGTAAGTCACTAAATCACCTGAATCGTCGGTATAATTTAAGCTAGTGTCTTCAACATCACTAACGTAACGATATTTAAGACCGGCACGCCATGCATCGCGAGAATAGGTTAGCGATAAATTAGCCCGCCATTCTGGGCGTTCGTTTTGACGAATAAGGTCGCCATCGCTACCAAATATGGCAACTCGCTCCCCTTCGTACAATAACGCTTCGTTTCCAGCTTCTTGCGCTGCAACCACTAGGTCTGTGATATCGTCAGATCCTTGATCGAACTTTCGTAAGTTAGCGGCACTGAGCTTAATGGAAAAATCACCTACTTCAGTTTCAAAACGGTAATCAGCACTGTAATCGATACCAGAAATGTCTCTTGGCAATAAGTTAGTGTAGTCGTTTCGAATATATATAATTTCGTCATTTTCATCACGAACCACATTTTCATTCGCGCTACCCTGGCTACGCAATAATGCGTCATACAAAATTTGCGTTTGGCTATTTAAAATACCCACCGTGTTCTCTTGCTTGATTTGCCACCAATCGACTGTAAGGGTTAACGCTTTGGTAGGCGTAAGTACTACACCAAACGAGTAGTTTTCACTTTCTTCGGGGCTTAAGGTATCGCTACCATTTCGAAGTTCTAGCGTACCGCGACTCGTTTGTGTCAACGGATCGGTTCTGGTATTTGAACGGGCAACATTTACTGCTGTGGTTTGTGGCAACCCTGGCGCTTTGAAGCCCCCTGAATAAGCACCACGAATTAACGCGTTTTCATTTACCGTCCATGCAAGGGCAAATTTAGGTTTAAATATGCTGCCTACGTCAGAGAAATCTTCGTATCGGCCAGCCACCTGCAAATTCAAACTTTCAATAAAGGGTTTATCGGCCAGCAACGGAATAGCAAATTCCGCGTACGCAGATACCACATTGCGACTTCCGCTGGCATCAGGCGTGGGGCTACTTCCTAATACTTGGCTAGCAATTTCAGACGAAGTGCCACCCACTACGTCACTGAAAAACACCGTGCCGTTCAAATCATCGGTACGTTTGTCGAAAAAGCTTTCATAGCGATATTCAATACCTGCGGCAAAACCTACATCACCGGCGGGTAAACTAAATAAATCTGGTCGAGATACTTTGGCATCAATTGAAGCAAGTTCTGTTTCTGACTCCCGCTCAACGTCTACCATAAAGCTATCGATAACACTTTGTGATACCGGCGTATCGTCAACCGTATTTGGGTTAGTTACACTGGCGCCGCTAAAAATATTGTAAGCCGTGCTTTCATCGGTACTATTAACCGCTTGTTGGAACAAGGTGGTGTTAATTCGATTTGCGGTATCGATAGTATTGGCTTTTGAATACAACACGGCTGAATCGAAGTCCCAATCGCCGATATAACCCCGAAAGCCTGCCAATAAACGATAACTGTAGTCATCGACTTCGATATTTCGTGGGCCTGTATCAATGGGACGATAGCGACGCACTGTCACGTCCTCACCAAAAGGGTTGTAAAATGCGTCAGCCGACACCGTAAAACGCTGTGCTGTTAGATTGCCCGATTGTTCACGAATACGTTTTGCCGTTGCTGAGTAGTAAAGGGCTTCACCGTATATCTCAACGTCATCGTTGATTTGATGATTCACCAAAGTGTATAGGTTCAGCCTATCGACTTCAGAGCTCAAGCTACGCTGTGAGTTTGAATCGAAGCGCATATCTCGAGGTGTTGACCCGGAAGACGCGCATACATCGTCGCTAGCGTCTGCGATACAGTCGTTGTATGAGGCTGGCTCTAAATGAAATGTACCTAAAGTGTCAGTCGAAAACTCGCCCCAAGGTGTTACCGTTGAACGGTTATCTAGTTGCGTATCCCCGACAAAATCAGCAGGTACTTCGCTGTAGTTACGTAAGTCAGAACTGGCTGAATAATCTCTCTCACTCGCCATGACCATGTCACGATGATAGTACCCACCACTAAAAGTAACGTGAGTTTTATCATTATTAAATAACCAGCCACCAGCGCCTGATAAATTGATTTGGTCGCGACCTGTACCTTGACTACTACCATATTGGGCTTGAAGCTCACCGCCGGTATACTTATCGTCTAATACATAATTCACTACACCTGATATGGCATCAGTACCGTAAATAGCCGCAGCGCCATCGCGTAACACTTCAACGCGTTTTAGCCCTTTAACTGGCAGCGTATTTGAATTCACAGTAGTAACAGGCACTAAGTTTTCGGCTTGCGTACCTGGGTGCAGCACTAATCGGCGACCATTCAACAGCGTAAGTGTGTAGCCTGTACCTATACCACGTAAGTTTACTGATGAGACATCGCCACGTGCGTCGTTAACACCACCAACTACACGCTCGCTATTAAAATTTACGGCACCTTGTTGCGGTAACTCCGCTAAGATTTCAGCGCCACTGCTTAAGCCCAAACCGTCAATATCTTCAGATGACATCATGGTAACCGGCAAAGCGCCAGTATCTTGCATACCACGGATGTTCGAACCGGTAACTTGAATACGCTCTACGCTTGCTTCTTGCTTTTGAACGTCAGTAGGAGCAGAGGTAGCAGGGCGCGTACCTGATTGGCTCTCCTCTTTATTTTCAATTGGAGTAACAATGTAAGTGCTTTTAGATGTCTGCTTGTAGGTAAAGCCAGTGTCTTTAAGCAAGGTAGAAAGTGCATCCTGCAAATCCATACTGCCTTCTAGCTTAGGGCTTAGTTTTTGCTTTATTCTAGCGTCTGAAAACAGAATTTGAATTTCACTGTGCTGTGCCAGTGAGAGCAATGCGTTATCGAGTGTGGTGGCTTGAATTGAAATGTTGTCTATTTGCTGTGCTTTGATACTTGCACTTAGTGATAGTGCGACACACAGAGCTAACGTACTTGTTGTGGTTTTTGGCAACTTCATGGCTGCTCCTATAGTATTTTGTTGTGTTCCCATAAGCTAATACGCAGCCAAAAACAAAATCCTCCGCTATTTTTTCACTAATTTAACCTTTTCATTCTCTTTTTTTATTTCTACAGGCAAGGTCGCTTCAAGTGCCGTTAAAATAGCATCACCATCTGAAAGTTTAAAAACGCCACTAATACGTAAATCAGCAATCTCTTGGCTAATCACTATTTTTTTGCTTCTATAGCGGTTAAAACTGGTAATCACTTTCTCTAGCCGTTCTTCATCAAAACGTAAGTAACCGGTACGCCAACTTTGCGCTTTTACTACACTGTCCACACTTTGTTTTGCGATAAGAGCACTGGTATCATTGAACGACGCGACTGCGCCGGCTTCCAATAACACTTGAGTATCATCTTTCGCTGGTTTGTCGGTGTTCGGCTCTGCCTTTTCTTCTATGGCAACGATACCTTCTTCTACTGCGATATTAAATCCAGCCTGTGATAGCTTAATATTAAACTTCGTTCCTACGACTCTCACCGTCTTGTTTGCGGTATGAATTAGGAATGGACGAGACCGATCTTTAGCAATATCAAAAAATGCCTCACCTTGTTCTAGCCAGAGCTCTCTGTGCGCTTCACTAAACTTTATATTAATGCGGGTATCTGTATTTAACGTAATGGTAGAGCCATCTGATAATCCAACATTGCTTACCTCGCCAATGGCAGTAGAGTAATTATTGGCAAGCTCACTGTTATCAATACTTTGGTCAGGCGCATTGTGATGAGTGATGAGTAAAAAGCAGAACGATGCAACAACAATAGATGCCGCTAGATAGCGCATTCGATAGAAGCGCTTTTCCAGCTTTTGCCGCCAGCCTACATGAGGAGCAATTTGAGCTGAAGTTTCCCACAAATAAAGCGCATCGTTAAAAGCAGCTTGATGTGCGCCTTTCGCATCGCACCACTCAAGGATCTCACTTTCTTCTTTAGCTGTCAGTTCACCAGAGTAAAGACGCACAACATATTCGCTTGCACGTTTATTAATTGAATGCTGGTTCAAAGCCGTAGCCATTAATCTTGCACCTTATTTCGAATAGCCATCAGTGCGGCTGAAATATATTTTTCTACTGTACTCACAGAAACGCCTAATATGTCGCTGATTTCCCGGTAAGCCTTACCTTCAACGCGGCAAAGCACAAATGCAGATTTGTGATGAGGGTTAATATTTTCAAGCACGTTTTCAATTTCAATTAGCTTCTCAGCAATCCCTGCACACTTTTCCGGCTCATTGTTCCACGTAGAATATAGAGTATCAGAAAATGGTTCGTGAGCATCATGAGCGCGCACTTTTGCCCGCCGTTCCCTATCTATAATTAAATTAGTCACAACGGTAAACAAAAAGCTTCGAAACGTATCTTGTCGCGCTTCAACCTTCTGTGCCAATTCATCAAGTGAAAAGAGTTTGGCGTACATTTCTTGAAGTATGTCTTCTACCTCAGGGGCATTCGCACGGGCTCGAACACGAATAAACCGACGAAGCGCGGGCTCATGTTCAGAAATGAGTTCGTAAAGCATAGCATTGTCGCTTTGAGACTGCGCTATAGCTGATTGAGTATTTAAATAAACGACTTTCACACTAATTCTTCATTCATTTCTGGCTTAACTACTAATACGCAGTAGAGCATAACCCCCTCCACTATTATTCATTTTATTAGCGCCAGAAAATAAAAAACCCGGCATGAGCCGGGTTTTTTGCACAATATATAAAACGTAAAATTAACGTTTTGAGAATTGTGGACGCTTACGTGCTTTGTGTAGACCCACTTTCTTACGTTCAACTTGACGAGCGTCACGAGTAACGAAGCCAGCTTTACGTAGAGCAGGACGTAACGTCTCATCGTACTCCATAAGAGCACGAGTGATGCCGTGACGAATTGCGCCAGCTTGACCGTTAGAACCACCACCTTTAACAGTGACGTATAGGTCAAACTTTTCCAACATTTCAACAAGTTCTAGAGGTTGACGAACAACCATGCACTCAGTCTCGCGACCAAAGTACTCGTCTAGAGCACGTTTGTTTACTTGAATGTTACCTGAGCCTGGACGCAGGAACACACGAGCGGTAGAACTTTTGCGGCGGCCGGTGCCGTAGTATTGAGTATCTGCCATGTCGATTGCCCCTTAGATGTCCAAAACTTGTGGTTGCTGTGCTGCGTGCTTATGTTCAGCACCAGCGTAAACTTTCATTTTACGGAACATTGCACGGCCTAGAGGACCTTTTGGCAGCATTCCTTTCACTGCTTTCTCAATAACCATTTCTGGTTTGAAAGCTAGCAGCTTTTCAAAGTTAGTTTCTTTCAGACCACCTGGATAGCCACTGTGTGCATAATAGATTTTGTTCAATGCTTTACGGCCAGTAACCGTAATTTTATCAGCATTGATAACTACAATGTAATCACCAGTGTCCACGTGAGGCGTGTACTCTGGCTTATGCTTACCACGAAGGCGCAATGCGATTTCTGAAGCCAAACGGCCTAGAGTTTTGTCTGTGGCGTCAACCACGTACCAGTCACGTTGTACCGTTTCTGGCTTTGCAACAAAAGTTTTCATTTAAATATCACCCGAATAATATCGTCGTTACTGATTTCTGAACACCAGAAATCACCATAAAATCAACACAAAGACCCCTTCGAGCCGGTCGATTCTTCCACCTTCCCAAAGGTGGGCGTAACTGGGCAGGGCGCGAATTATACAGGTTTTGACGAAAATGCGAACCCCTAATTTGCAATTATGGGTTCTTTTTCTGCACAAATTTTCTACAGAAACCGTGACAAGCCTAATTAATTCCGTTAATTTCAAGTAGAAGATTTTTCTGAAGAGAATGAATAGGGAAATAATGCGTTTATCGGCCTTGGTTTTAGTTGTGCTTCAATTTGTGGCAAGTACTCATGTTAAAGCCGAATTTAATGATGTCACGCTCACACAGGCATTCGCCGATGACAACTATGGTTTGTATCAGCAAAAAGTCCTTGAGGCTGTTTTTTCGGCAACGCCCGAATATGGTGAAATACAGATTTCGCTACATCCTCAACCAATGTCACAAAGTCGACAAGTAGTAACTCTGTTAAAAGGTGATGCCCATGTAATGTGGAGTGTGACCAATGCTGAGCGTGAGAAATTACTCACCCCAATTAAATTCCCCCTCTTAAAAGGATTGGCTGGGTACCGAGTATTAGTGATTGCAAAAAATGCCCAACACAATTTCCAACAGACATTAACTACCGATGAACTTAAAACCCGCACCTTGGTGCAGGGGAACGACTGGCCTGACTTACACGTACTTAAATCGAACGGGTTTAATGCGGAAGGCGAAGAATGGAGTTTATGGTTTACATCAATGTACACCATGGTGGAAAAAGGTATCGTGGACGGCTTTCCTCGAAATGTTACTGAGGCAAACAGAGATTTAATACGTCATGCCGATAAAGCCGTTACTATCGATAAAAATCATCTATTTATTTACCCCAATTACGAATACTTCTTCGTGCACCCTGATAACAGCGCTCTAGCAAAAAGAATTCGTGTTGGCCTGTCACGACTGATTGAAAACGGTACCCTTGAAGCCCTGTTCAATCAATTCGAGTCTCATAAACTCGCCCTTACATTGGCGGACGACCCTCATCGCGCTAGGCATTTACTGCAAAACCATTCTTTACCTTATGTGCTTGATTACGCCCGATGGGATTTAGAAAAAGCAAAAGCCATTAAGGCCCTTTTAAGCGAATAATTACCTCGTGTGGCCATTTTTCTTGTTTTATACCCCGTATTACTGGTAAAACACCCGCCTAAAACTCTACTTACCATCAATTAGGAACCCCACAATGCGCAGTAAACGTGGACTTATCTCGGTTTGTATCTCTCTTATGGTTTATGCCAATCTTACCTTTGCTGACAACAGCAGCACATTGCTTAATATCCAGCAGCAGTGGGCGTCAATCAATTATGACGCTGATAGCAGCGAAAAAGAAAAAGCCTTTATAGCGCTTATCGCTGATGCTAGAGCCTTTGTTGCATCATCGAATAACAGTGCCGAAGCCCTCACGTGGTTAGCCATTACCCAATCTAGTGCTGCGAAAGCTAAAGGTGGCCTAGGTGCGCTCGACTTTGCAAAAGCAGCTAGAGCAAACCTTGAAAAAGCATTAGAGCAGGATGAGCAAGTATTACAAGGTACAGCATTAACTGTATTAGCGGCGCTATATCACAATGTACCTGGCTGGCCGGTTGCGTTTGGCAGTGACAAAAAAGCAGCGCGCTTGTTTGACAAAGCGCTAGCGCTTTACCCAAACAGTATGGATACGCACTACTTTTACGCAGAATACTTGTTTGATGATGGCGAGTATGAAGAGGCAGCTCGGCATTTGACATTAGCCAAAAGCGCGCCTGAAAAACAAAACCGTCCTATTGCGGATAAAGGCCGCAGAGCAGAAATAGAAAGTTTAGAGGCCAAGGTAGCGAACAAGCTTTAAAAGTAGCGAGCAAGCTTTAACGGCTAAGCTTTAGTAAGACCGGTAAAGCGTTATGAATTAGCAGTAGTGATTTTTGCTTGCTGCCATAGTGCTTCCATCTCATCAAGCGTCATATTAGCTAATGGTGAGCCCTTACTCTCGGGCCCGCCTTCTATTATCGACAAGTTTTCTGAGTCTATTTTATGGGCTGATTGTGCTTTGAAGGCTAAAGACTCTACCACTTTAAAACGTTTGGCGAATTTGTTACTGGCGTTACGTAACGCCGTATCTGCATCGACTTTACAATGTCTTGCCAAATTAACCATAGCAAACAACGCATCGCCAATTTCTTCTTCTAAGGCTTGCTGATTCAGGGTTTCGGCGTCAAGTTCTTGTTGAATTTCTTCAACTTCTTCTCGCACTTTATCTAAAACAGGCGCAACGTCTGGCCAATCAAAACCCACCTTTGCACAGGCTTTTTGTAATTTTTGGGCATACATTAATGCCGGCATTCCCACTGGCACATCATCAAGTAGACTCGGGAAAGTCGGTTCATTATCTTTACTCGGCGATGTAGAAGTCAGTTTTTGCTTTAAAGCCCGTTGCCTTGAATTCTCATGCTTTAACGCTTTTTCTTGCGCTTTTATACTGTCCCACTGTGCAGTTAAGCCTTCTTCGCTACTTGGCTGCGCTGAAGCATTGCCGAATACATGTGGATGACGGCGGGTCATTTTGTCGCTAATGCTTTTCGCAACATCGTTAAAGGTGAAATTGCCTTCTTCCTCTGCAATACGGGAATAGAACACCACCTGAAACAACAAGTCACCCAGTTCGTCCCGAATATCTGAAGGCTCCCCTTTCGCGATAGCATCAGCCACTTCGTAGGCTTCTTCAATGGTATAGCGGGTTAGGCTTTCCATCGTTTGCTGAATATCCCACGGGCAGCCAGATTCCGGATCACGAAGCGTCGCCATTATTTCTTGAAGTCGCTTTATCTCAGGCAACTCAGAATTGTTTGCGTTTTGCATCCGTAATGCCTTTTAACTGACGTAATCGTGCAAGTACTTTTGATAAGGTATCTAAGTCTTGTACTTCAATAGAAATGGTAATTAGCGCCGTTTGCCTATGTTTATCACTTAAACTGTTCACACCCAGTAATGGCACGTTTTCATTTGCCAGCACGGTAGTGATATCACGCAACAAACCGGTTCTGTCGTGACAAAAGATATCAACTGAGGTTTCAAAACCTACTTTAAGCTCTTGTGACCAGTTCACCTCAATTTGACGTTCTGGGTGCTGCTCAAGCAAATGCTGCAACTGATCGCAGCTTTCTTTATGTACGCTTACTCCACGCCCTTGCGTGATATACCCCATGATGGGCTCACCCGGAACGGGTTTACAGCAATTGGCCAACTGGCTCATCAAGTGGCCAACCCCTTGTACAACAACTGCGTCTTTCTTGCCTGCGCCTTTAGCCGTTCGCTTTGTTTTTACTTTAGGGCTAATTTCAGGCTCTTCTGGCTCAGGCTCTTGTAAGAAATGAATAAAGTTGATGACTTGCATCACCCTCACATCGCCCGTACCTATAGCTGCATACAAATCGTCAACGCAATGTCCATTGAACTTCTCGTATACTTCACTGGTGATCTTCAAAGGCAAATGGGCGCGATGCAATTCACGCTCTAGCAGTTCTTTACCCGCAGCTAAGTTTTTATCCCTGTCTTGTTTTTTGAAATAGGAATGGATAGTAGCGCGAGCGCGAGATGAGTGAACATAGCCCAAGCCTGGGTGCATCCAATCGCGACTGGGGTTAAGCTCTTTGCCAGTAAGCACTTCCACTTGATCGCCGCTATGCAGCTGATAAGTAAAAGGCACAATTCGTCCATTGGCTTTCGCCCCAATGCAGCGATGCCCTACATTGCTGTGAATATAGTAGGCAAAGTCGAGGGGCGTAGCGCCTTGTGGCAAGTCGATAACATCGCCTTTTGGGGTAAACACATACACACGGTCATCAAATACCTGACTGCGCAACTCTTCCACCATATCACCAGATTCGGCCACTTCTTCTTGCCAGGCTAATATGCGGCGAAGCCAGTTTATGCGTTCATCGTAGCCCGACTGTTTACCCGTACTGCCTTCTTTATATTTCCAATGCGCTGCAACACCTAGCTCGGCGTCTTGATGCATTTTGTGAGTACGAATTTGGATTTCTACTGGTTTACCTTCAGGACCCACAATAACGGTGTGAATAGACTGATAGCCATTCGCTTTAGGCGTGGCAATATAATCGTCGAATTCATTGGGCAAGTGCTTGTAACTGGCGTGCACGGTGCCAAGCGCGGCATAACAATCTTGTAACCGCTCGGCGATAACCCGCACAGCACGTATATCGAAAAGTTGTTCGAAGGTAAGGCGCTTTTTCTGCATTTTTTTCCAAATGCTGAAAATGTGTTTTGGCCTGCCGTACACATCCGCGCGAATATTTTCGCTATTCATTAATGATTGAAGGTCATCAACGATGCCATCAATATAATCGGCTCGCTCTCGACGTTTACCGTCAAGTTGCTTAGCGATTTGTTTGTAGGTAATAGGATGCAAATAGCGAAAGGCTAAATCTTCCAATTCCCATTTTAACTGACCTATTCCTAAACGGTTGGCCAACGGGGCATAAATGCTGGCACATTCACGGGCCACCATAACCCGCGTTTCTTCATCCGCTTTTTTCGCTTGTTGAAGGGCGCAAATACGTTCTGCCATTTTAATCACAACGGCACGTACATCTTCAACCATAGCAAGCAACATACGACGAATACTATCTATATGTTGTTCATCAGATTTTTCGTTGAACGGCGAGCCATTATTTTTTCTAGCGTGTAAGGTTTTAATGGCGTCCATACGCCTAACCCCCACGACTAAGTCACGAATTTCAATATCGAATTCTTGCTCAATATCAGCTTCGGTTAAACAGTGTTGTTCGCAGTAAGGAAAGACCAATGCCGCCTGCAAGGTGACGTCATCCATATTTAACTGACAGAGTATTTCGACCATTTCTTGGCCTACTAGAAGACGCTCTGGCATAGAAGACACACTGCGTAGTTTGTCTTTCGTTTCTTCACTTAAATCGAGGCTGTCTAGCCACACCTCAAAAGGAGGCCTATCGGCTGCATGCACTTTTCTTGTTGTCACCATAACCGCTGCTCGCTATTGCTGTTGGCGTGTAAATAGCGCCATCGTTTCCATGTGATGGGTAAAGGGGAACATTTCAATCACACCCGCTTTTTGCATTTGATAACCTCCATCTATCAGTACACGCGCATCCCGCGAAAAAGTGTTCGGGTTGCAAGAAACATACACTATCGTACTAGGAGTTGCTCGAACCAGGGCATGACAAACCGTCAATGCTCCTTCTCGAGACGGATCAAGCAAGACTTTATCGAAGCCACCCGCTAACGCTTTATCCACTGATTTTTCATCAGCCAAGTCAAGCTGCATCCAATCCACGTTCGTTATGCCCTGTTCAAGGGCGTTACTTTTGGCGCGCTGCACCATTTCAGCAACCCCTTCTACCGCGCTTACGGTGGCGCCACTGTTGGCAATAGGCAAAGTAAAATTACCTAAACCACTGAACCAATCGGCTATACGTTCACCGGCTTTTGGTGCTAACCACGACAGGGCTTGCGCCACCATTTTAGTATTTACTTCTGCGTTCACCTGAACAAAATCATTAGGCCCAGGTTGCAAATAGAAGCCATCTACTGTGTTACAGGTAATTGGCGCTATTTCATGCAAATGAGTAAATTCGCCATTACCGTCTTCGATTGTCATATTCACGTTTTGTTCCACAGCGAACTGGGAAAGCGACGCAATAAAGTCGTTGGCCAATGAACGGGTATGCTTTACCGTGACTTGCACCGCGTTTTCTCCGGCCAACAAGCTGACATGCCCAACCAAGCGAGCGCTAGCATAGCCAGTAATGGCAGATTTAAGTGGCGCGATAAGTTGGCTTAACGATTCAACTAAAACTGGGCAGCCTTCGATATCAACAATGTTTTTGCCTGCATTTTCTCGAAAGCCAAGTTTTATTTTATCTGGATTTCTTGCATCAATTGCTAGTCGAGCTTTACGGCGGTAGCGTGGTCGATTACCACTGACGGGCGCTTGCCAGGCCCCCTCGTTGAAACCGAGTTTACGCTGGAACATACTTTTAAGCGCATCGTCTCGCAGTGCGAGGGCTTCCTGAGGCTCTACGTGCTGGAGCTGACAACCACCGCACTGATTTGCCACCCCGCAAAACGGTTTTTGGCGGTGCTCTGAGGGTGTATTCACTTTAGTGACTTTCGCGTTAACAATCTGCTTGTTGCTTGAAAGTGCTTTTATTTCTACGGTTTCACCAGGTAAAGCGCCATCAACAAAAAATAAGGTTTCACCCCGAGCAACGCCCTGCCCCTGCCAATCCATACCATCAATGGTTACCGCTTCATTAGCAGTATTAATGTCATCAACCGAGGGCCATGATTGTTTAGTTTTTACAATGTGCTGCTTTTCACCTGAGCCAGCGCCGCGCACTCGCCCTTTCAGATTACTTTTGTTTTTGCCTTTGCTCGGCTTATAAAATATGGCCACGTGGTGCTCCCGTTACATTAATTTTCAAGAATAACGGTAGCAACCGCATAGTGAGTTTCATCGGAAATGCTGATAACACTAGAGGTAATAGCTCGCTGTTCACACAGCATGGCAACCTCTCCAGTAAAATGAAGTTCTGGCGCGCCTAAAGCATTATTGCGCACTTCAATATGTTGCCAACTGACGCCGTTACCAATACCTGTCCCTAACGCCTTCACTGTTGCTTCTTTAGCGGCGAATCGCTTGGCTAAATAGCGCACGGGCTCATTACTAGCAACATAAAGGTTAAGCTCGTAAGGCGTGAGTACACGTTTGGCGAGGCGCTCGGTAGTAGCGTCGCTTTTATTCAAACGTGCAATTTCAATAATGTCTGTGCCTAATCCAGCTATGGCCACAAGGTATTCTCTTTTTGGTTTTTAGCGTTTACTTTCAATTTTACTTGTTTAGCAACTTAAACGGATGTGACGTTAGATTCCACTTCTTGCTTCTAACATGAGCTTACGCATATCAGCCACCGCAGTGGCTAAGCCATCAAACGCCGCTCTTGCGATAATTGCATGGCCAATGTTCAGCTCAATAAGTTGAGGGATAGCCGCAATCGGTTTCACGTTATGGTAATGCAAACCATGACCAGCATTCACTTTAAGACCTCGTTTATCGGCATACTCAATACCTTCCACTAATCGAGCTAGCTCTTCTTCAAGTTCGGCTTCACTGGTTGCTTCAGCATACTGGCCAGTATGAATTTCTATATAAGGCGCACCGCACTCAACCGCTGCATCTATTTGTTGTTTATCTGCATCGATAAACAAAGACACCAAAATGTTCGCGGCCGCCAAACGCTCGCATGCTTGTTTCATCACGGCCAAATTACCCGCTACGTCAAGACCGCCTTCAGTGGTTAGTTCTTCACGCTTCTCGGGCACTAAGCAACAAAATACCGGTTTAACTTCCTCGGCAATCGCTAGCATCTCGTCGGTAACCGCCATCTCCAAGTTTAGGCGGGTATTGATAGTTTGCGCCAAAATGCGTACATCTCTGTCTTTTATATGGCGACGATCTTCACGTAAGTGAACAGTAATACCGTCCGCTCCAGCGCGCTCCGCAACATCTGCTGCATGCACAGGATCGGGGTAGTTGGTACCACGGGCATTTCGAAGTGTGGCAATGTGATCGATGTTAACGCCAAGAAGAAGTGTACTCATTAACAGATACCTATAGTAGAACAAGCCTTTGGTAATCAGCGCTTCATAGTAAAGGCGCGTATTACCTATCTAAAATTGATTAAGCGCTATTGTAACAAACTTTCGAACCATCACATGGCAAAAAGCGTGATTAAATATGCGTAACACTTATTGTTTTATTACTTTCTAACCACAAACAATTCTCTACTTTTTAGTGGTTTATCGCCAATAAGCGGCTTGAGTAAATCACGGCATAGCACTTTGGCCACACGTTTACTCATAGGCGTAAATTCACCTTGTGCTAGGGCGAGTAGCGCACTACCCGGCAAGCCCTTGCGAGTATGGCTATTTGACACATCATCTGGCAGCGCACAAAAGCCAAATTCCGGCTGCAGTACATAGTGCTTTTCGGCCTCGATGGGCATTTCATATTCTACATCTTCAGTGAAATCAGGCAGTAATCCCATTTCATCTAGAAGTGACAGTTCAAACTTTCGCAGGGTAATTTCAATGTCATCATCGCTAAATAGCGCCGTAAGCGCCTGTCCGTAAGCCTCAAATACCGCATCACTGGCAAGGCCAGCAGGCATTATTCGATTGGTAAGTTCATTGAGGTACATAGCACAAAATAGCGGCGTGCCCACTAAATTAATGGATGGCGCAGTGCTTTCGACATGCCGCAAGTTTTTTAAATCAGATTTACCGGCAAGTTGTAGTTTGAGAGCTTGAAAAGGTTGAAGCAGACTTTTTTTATCAGACTTGCTGTTACGTACACCTTTCGCCACGGCACTCACTTTGCCTTGTTCTAGGGTAAAGAAATCGACGATATAACTGGTCTCTCTATAGGCTCGGCGGTGCAACACAAAAGCAGTCAACCAGTCGTTATTCATTCATTTTCCCGTATGTATTAGCAACTCTAACAGAGTAATGGGCTTAGCTTCGTTTAATGCGTACCACTTTCATGGTTTCAAACTCAATCCCTGCCACCTCTTCTACCTGTCGGTAGTAAGTGATATTGACCCGCGCCCCTTTTAGGCTTTGGTATAGCTTTTTTCGGCGATAAATAAACGGCACATCAATGCCTTCTAACATTACGGTGTTGCGCACCCAATCATCTTCTTCACGCTGGACGTGCGACACCACCTTCATATTATCTGATTGATTTAATTGGCCATGCTTGCTGATTAATTTGTCAGTCTCTGATTTCATATTATTCACCTTGCACCGCGTTGTATTCTGATATGCGAACCTTAAGCGCTTTGCCTTTAAGTACTCTAGCTGTTTGATTTATGCGCTTTCTAGCTGTTCGATAATAAGCTGTACCGACTCCTGGCCGCGAAATACGTTTACATCTAATCGGTAGGCAATGCGTACTTGTTTCACCATGGCATTGGGCCACGCTTTAATATCAATATTAAAGGCAATCGCATCCACTTCGCCAACCGAAGGCTCTCGTAGTACCAACTTTAAGTGTTTTTCACCCACCAGTCGCTGTTGCACTACTTGAAACTCGCCATCGAATAATGGCGATTCAAAGCCCTGCCCAAACGGGCCAGCTTGCCTAAGCAAATGGGCGAATGGCAACGATAGCTCTTGGCCCGTTAGGCTGCCGTCAGACAGTAACACTTGGTTACCGTCTAGTTTATCCATATGTTGCTTAGCAATATCGATGAACGCCTTTTGGAATGCGGCTAAATTAGCCACCGGCAAACTTAGCCCTGCTGCCATTGCATGGCCACCAAATTTGTCAATAACACCCGGAAAACGCGTATTCACTTCATCGAGTACATCGCGAATATGTACCCCTGGAATAGAGCGAGCCGAGCCTTTTATTGTCGTCTCGTCTTGATGAGCAAAAGCGATAACCGGTTTCAAATACTGTTCTTTTAAGCGTCCCGCCACAATACCAATCACACCTTGATGGAAATCGGCTTGATACACCACTAACGCGGCAGGAATATCGCCTTCGGTAAGAGACATTTTTTCTAGCACTTGTTCTGCTTGCGCCTTCATTCCGGTTTCTATTTCTCGGCGTTCACGGTTAAGTGCATCTAGCTCCGAGGCTATCATGCGAGCTTGCATCGTATCGTCTTCTAGCAGGCAAGCTATGCCTTGAGACATATCATCTAACCTGCCGGCAGCATTTAAGCGAGGGCCAATAACAAAACCTAAATCGGTTGAAGTAAGGTGAGCGCAATCACGGTTAGCCACTTCAACTAACGCTTTAATACCCGGTCTGCATTTACCTGCACGAATCCGCTGCAGGCCTTGATGTACCAAAATTCGGTTATTTTTATCTAAAACCACCACGTCGGCCACCGTACCCACGGCTACAATATCTAGTAACGATGCCAAATTAGGCGCTGGAAGATTCTTTTTAGTAAACCAATTTCGTTGTTGTAGCTCGGTTTTAAGTGCAAGCATGATGTAGAACGCCACGCCAACCCCCGCTAGGTTTTTAGAGGGGAAAGTACAGCCTGGTTGATTGGGGTTCACAATAGCATCGGCAGGGGGAAGGTCGTCACCGGGTAAGTGGTGATCAGTAACAATAACCTCTATGCCCAAGGCTTTTGCATGCGTTACTCCGTCGATACAGGCAATGCCGTTATCTACCGTAATAATAACGTCAGCGCCTTGCTGCTTGGCGATATCCACAATAGGGACACTAAGGCCATAACCAAAATCGAAACGATTTGGCACCAAATAATCAACCTTATTAAACCCCATCATATGCAATGAATGAATACACACTGCAATACTGGTCGCCCCATCTGCATCGAAATCACCCACAATAACAAGCGTCTTATCTTGCTCAATAGTGTCTGCCAGAATACTTGCTGCACCGGCCATGCCTTTTAGCTCATTGAAATGGGTAAGGCCCTTCAGCCCATTTTCTAATTCACTAACATCTTGCACATTTCTGCCGCGATAAATACGGTCTATTACAGGGTGCAAAGTAGAAGCAAGAGGGGCGTCACCAGTTTCACGGCGCACTACAGGCAATATCATCGACATTCATCACTACGGTTAATTAGAGGGTAATGATACCCAAGGGAATGAGGTAGGTAAAATCAGAACATAAAAAAACGCACCTAGCCTGAGTATTCACTTTTGCTACGGTGCGTTTTAAAAAATTAAAATTGGCGCTATTCGGCTTGCTCAATAGCCTGTGCAATCATACCTGCAGGTTGGTAACCTGGAATTAGCGAGCCATCTGGCAATACGATGTTAGGGGTACCATTTACACCTAGTTTTTGTCCCAACAAATATTGCTCTGCCACTTTGTTAGCACATTTAGCGGTTGCCACATCGTTGCCCGCTTTTGCATCAGTTAATGCTTTTTGCGGATTTGCTGCACACCATACCGACACCATATCTTGGTAATTCTGGCTGTCTAACCCTGCACGAGGAAAAGCCAAGTAGTTTACCGTAATCCCCATGTCGTTTAAGTCGCCCACTTCTTTATGAAGCTTTCGGCAATAACCACAGGTGGTATCGGTGAAAACACTGATCACATGCTTTTCGTTTTTAGCTTTAAACGTAATGGCTGATGATTCCATTTCCTTCACACCTTCGATGCGAAGGTCCGAATAGGCGGCTTCGGTTTCATTACGCATGCCTTCATCTATATTTAGAATACGCGCCTGAACCAAATATTTAGCATCATCACTGACATAGAAGAAACCACGATTGGTCGATACTTGTACCAAGCCTGGAATGGGTGAATCGGCAAGAGAGTCAACCTCTAGCCCCAGCATATTAGTCAGCTTACTCTTAATTGCCGTTTCATCTGCTGCGCTTGCGACACTCGCGAAAAGGCTCGTAGTGAACACCATTGCAACCAATAAGCTAAATTTTACTACTTTCACTATATTTACTCCGACAGCAATCATGCTTTCAAAATATTAAAATGGGATATAACTAAGACCGCCCATGCAAGAGAAAAATTTCATTTGCGCATTTCACTAAAGCGATACTTAGCGAGTATTTAACGTAATGCTATCACACCACTCGCTGGGTAACACTGAAGTTTGCCTTACCAATTAGTGGAGTTATCCCCTAGGGTGATGGCTGTGAATGAGCGTTTGTAAACGCTCGGTCGCCACATGGGTATAAATTTGGGTCGTCGACAAATCGCTGTGCCCCAACAACATCTGCACAACCCGCAAATCGGCGCCATGATTGAGCAAATGGGTGGCAAAGGCATGACGCAAAGTGTGTGGAGACAGATGCTGTTCAATATTCGCTTTAACAGCATAATATTTAATACGATGCCAAAAAGTTTGCCGCGTCATTTTTTGACCACGTTTGCTCAAATACACATAGTCTGATTGCTTAGTGGCCAGCACGGGGCGGGCAGTTTTTATATACGTTAATAGCCATTCTATGGCATCTTCACCCAATGGCACTAACCTGTCTTTATTACCTTTACCGGTAACCCGCACCACGCCTTGCTGTAAGCTTACCTCGCTCATTTGCAAACCGATAAGCTCACTTACCCGCAATCCTGTGGCATAAAGCACTTCTAGCATGCTTTTATCTCTGCACTCTATCGGGTCTTCTACTAAGGGGGCAGCGAGTAAATCTTCAACTTGGCGTTCACTTAAAGAGGCAGGCAAAGATTTAGGTAGTTTGGGATTTGATAAGGAAGATATAGGATTATCTACCCGTATTTGTTTACCGATTAGATACGTATAAAAGGCTCGTAGCGCACTCATTGCCCGTTGTGTGCTTCGCGCCGAAAGTCCCTTGTCGTGGCGGTAGGCAAGATAGTCTTGCATCATTTCGGTGGTCAGTACCGCAATGTCTTTAATGCCTTGGTTATTACAGAATATAGCCAGTTTAGTTAAATCGGTACGATAGCTTTGCTGCGTATGATCAGACAACCCCTTCTCAAGCCACAGCATGTCTATAAAGTCATCGATATGTGCCTGACTAGCAGCAGGCACATAAGTAAGCTCACGCGCCATTAAAAGCCACGCTTTTGCTTGATAAGCTCATAAGCAGATTGAATATCTTGGGTCTTTTTCTTCGCCATCTCCATAGCTTGCTCAGGTAACCCTTTCGAGACGAGTTTATCTGGATGGTGCTCAGACATACGTTTTCGGTAGGCACGCTTAATCGTTTTTTCATCATCTGATGCACTAACACCCAAAATACGATAAGCATCATCAAGAGATTGTTTTTCGGTATAGGCACTTTGTTGCGAAGAACGCTGGCGTCCATTGGGGCCTTGTCCATTGGGGCCACTTTGTCCGCCTCGCTGCCTAAAGCGTATTTCGGCTTCAAACATGGAAATAAGATAATCGAGATCACGGCGTCTAAAACCCAGCGGCTTCGCTACTTTTTCTAAAACCACATACTCTTCTTGGGTTAACTTGCCATCGGCAAATGCCGCTTGAATCAATATCTCCAAGAAAACTTGTAATATATCTCGGCGACCATGACTGGCCTCGTACAACCCTTTCAATGTATCAGTAATAGGGAAGTCTCTGGCTTTACCTTCACGAAACGCTTCTTGTGCTTCTTTTCGTGCATCACCGGTTAACTTCATGTCATCCATGAGTGCAGTAGCAATTTGAATTTCACGACTGGTTACTTTGCCATCAGATTTCGCTAAATGACCCAGCGCTGAGAACAAGCTATGAAAAAATACCGCTTGTTGCTTCATACTATTCTGATCGGTAAAGAAACGGCCAAACCCACCGAGTTGATTAAAGTCTTGGCTGTACGCCTTATCGAAGAAATGCCCTACGATTAGCCCTAAAATAGCGCCGGGGATTTTTAAAAACATAAACCCAAAAAGCACACCAAGGATTTTTCCCCACACGGCCATGTCAGTATTCTCCTGTAATCATTAGCGCATTATTGATGATGATTTTGCACTCAACCCACGTCTGAAATCGTTGTTTAAGCACTATGATCTGCAAGCCTTAAAAGGCTATAAAAATAAAGTAATCATTAGAAGTAGGTACAGCTTGACGCTTTTCAAGCTAAAAACTCGTCTATTCGCTTCATTAATTGAGACGATTTTTACCCAATAAGTCAGTAAATATGCGGTAAATCCCTATTTAGATAAAGAGAAATACGATTTTTTTAATCCAATGGTTGGTAAATACAACAGAAGTGCTTAGAATTGACGGCTAATTACATTGCGTTAACTGCCAACGCTACTAGGTTGGCGTATTATTAACTCTATGCAGAACTATATGTGCGCCTTAAGGTCACATCATTATAGTGTCAGCACCGAATAACAAAACAGGCCATTCACCACCGCATGAAAAAGACCTGCGCCATGCTTGTTTCCGCGACCTTGTCTACTCACGTCGCGTTTGCACAGGAAGCTAATCCAGAATCAGTCTCACCGCTAGCCTTTTGCTCGGTGGAGCCCATTGTCTTTAAAAGCTCAGCACTTATGCCGAAGGGGCATGTGAAAGTTGAAGCTAACCGAACTGAAATCATCGAAAATAAAGTAGCACTGTTTTCAGGTAATGTTGATATTACATCTGATAGCGCCATCATCAGTGCGTCTCAAGCACAAGTAAATGGCAATGGTGAAGACGTGCTAGCAAAAGGCGATGTGCATTTTCGCGATGCACAGTTAAGCGTAGAAAGTGATGCGGTGTCACTTCGTTCAAAAGAAGAACGCTTAGAAATGCAAAATACCCGTTATCAACTCACTGGGTTTGTTGGACAAGGCGCAGCCGAAGACATATTGGTTGATACCAATGAAGGTATTGTTTTAAAGGAAGTGAGTTTTACTACCTGCCCCGAAGGCCATGAAGATTGGATGATTCGGGCCAGTGAGATTAGCATTGAAAAAGGCACAGCATGGGGTAAAGCCAAACATACCCGCTTTTATGTCGCTGACGTTCCTGTTTTCTATCTTCCTTATTTCGCATTTCCAGTAAGTAATGAACGTCAAACGGGTTTATTGTTTCCCGAAATAACAAGCTCTAGCAATACCGGCATCGATTACACACAACCATTTTATTGGAATATTGCCCCTAATTTTGACATGACCATTTCGCCTCGAGTGATGACCCAGCGCGGTATTCAGCTAAATACAGAGTTTCGTTACCTAACCGAAAAAAGTGAAGGGACCGCGTACGTAGAATACTTGCCAAGTGACAGTGATATTGAAGGGTCTCCCGATCGTTATTTCTACCGTTTACAGCATCAAGGTCAACTTAACGATAACTGGGTACTGGGTATCGATTTCAATGGTTTGAGTGATGACAACTACATTGTTGATTTAGGCTCTGATTATTATAACAGCGCAGATACACACCTTTATCGTACCGTAAACTTGGGTTATTACACCCGAGATCTCACAGTAAATATGCAAGTAAAAGACTTCGAAATATTGGGTGATACCGCCGACAGTTATCGTGCGCTTCCTGAAGTTAAAATTGATTACCGTACGCCTTTTGGCCGCTATTTCGAATTTAGTGTTAACTCTGAACTAGCGTATTTTGACAACACTTCTGAAACCGCGCCAACAGCAACCCGCTTTCATGTAGCTCCCACCCTCTCTATGCCTATTCGTGCAGCATGGGGTGAATTTGTTGCTGAAACCACTGTGTTGCAAACGGTTTATAAGCAAGAAAATATTCAAGATACTGACTTAGAAGAAAATGTAGAGCGTACTTTAGGTCAAGCTCGCCTATTCGGCGCGCTGTATTTCGAAAAAGATTCCTCATGGTTTGGTCACGATACCGCCATGACGTTAGAACCTAAAATTCAGTATCTTTACACCTCATATGAAGACCAAACAGCGATTGGGCTGTATGATTCAACGCCTCTGTTAACCGATGTTGAAGGGCTATTCAGAGGGCAAGAATTTACCGGATTGGATAGAATTTCAGATAACAACCAAGTTACCCTTGGTATAACCAGTCGAATATTGGATAAAAACAATAGGGAACAATTTGTACTTAGCTTGGGTCAGATATTCTACCTTGAAGATAACAAGGTTATTGCCGCGACTAAAAATCAAGACCGTTCGGCGCTAGCCGCTGAGATGGACTGGCGCTTTAACAAAAACTGGTACGCCCATTCTGATATTCAAGTGACTACCGACACCGACAAAGTTGACTTAAGTAGTGTTGGCTTAGAATATCGACAAGATGCAAAGCGATTTATTCAGTTGAGTCACCGATATGTTCGTGATTTAAGTGGTGAAACCATTGACCAAGTGGGAATATCGGCGAGTTGGCCTATTGCTGAAAACTGGCAATGGGTGGGTAGAACTTACCGTGACATCGAGCGCGATAGAAGTATTGAGACTTATGCAGGTATTCAGTATGAATCCTGTTGTTGGGCAATACGCTTAGTGGCAGAAAGAAGTTTAAGCAACCGTTATGATTCATCGGGTGAACAATCTACCGACGATTTCGATACGGGTGTGTCATTACAATTTATATTCAAAGGTATCGGTACGTCTGGTACACAAAGAAGCATGTTACAAGATGGCATGTTTGGCTATCGTCAGCCATATAGTTTAAATTAATCCGTTGTAGCGTGGGGAGTAGCCCTACGTTAAGCATTAACCAATAATAAAAGAGTGAGTATGAAGTTCATAATCCGGGCCTTGTTAGTCAGTGCAGTGTTGTCGTTTAGCAGCTACGCGCAAGAAGTAATGCTTGACCGCGTAGCGGTTATTGTCGATCAGGGTGTTGTACTTCAAAGTGAAGTAGATGCACTCATGAATGACGTTAAACGTAACGCAGAGGCAAATGGGCAAGACCTTCCTTCTGACCGCGCACTGCGTACTCAAGCCATTGAGCGTTTAATCACCAAAAGTCTTCAATTGCAGATGGCACAAAGAATGGGTATTCAAATAAGCGACCCACAGCTTGAACAAACCATTGCAAATATTGCTGCAAACCAAAATACCACGGTAGATGAACTACGCAGACAATTGCGTTTAGAAGGCATCGCTTATGAAGATTACCGTGAAGATATACGCGAAGAAATCGTGATGGGTGAAGTACGTCGCGCGAATGTTCGCCGCCGTGTTTATATTACCGACCAAGAAAGAGAAACCCTTATTGAACTTATGGAACAACAAGGTGCAGAACAAGAAGAATACCGTCTAGGCCACATTCTTATTGGCTTTCCATCGGATCCTTCCGACGAACAAATCGATGCAGCAAGAGAGCGTGCAGACAAAGTACTTTCTCTATTAAATTCTGGGTCAGATTTTGCTAAAATAGCTATCGCATCATCATCAGGTAATGAAGCCTTAGAAGGTGGTGACATGGGTTGGTTGAACATTAACGCTATGCCTACCTTGTTTGCTGAAGCGATTCAGGGGAAAGCAAAAGACGAGCTAGTCGGCCCTATCCGAAGTGGTGCTGGTTTTCATATCTTGAAAGTATTAGATACTCGAGGCATTGAAAAAGTCACTATTGAAGAGGTTAACTCTCGTCATATCCTCGTTAAGCCTTCAATCATACTCAGTGAAGACAAAGCCAAAGCGATGCTAGTAAAATTCAGAGCTCAGCTTGAAGCGGGTGAAGTTGAATTTGAAGATCTTGCTAAAGAGCATTCAGAAGATCCAGGTTCAGCCCTTAAAGGCGGCGAGCTTGGTTGGTCAGATCCAAACAACTACGTACCAGCTTTTAAAGACGCCCTTGCGCAATTATCAGCTGGTGAATACAGCGACCCAGTACGTTCAGTACACGGTTGGCACTTAATCCAATTAATCGATAGACGTGTAGACGACGCAACAGAGCGCCGCAAAGAAGACAAAGCGTATCAGCTTATTTTCAACAGAAAGTTCGCAGAAGAAACGGAAAACTGGTTACGTGAAATGCGCGACGCTGCCTACATTGAAGTTATCGAGTAATATATAGAGCATAAATGACACCGATAAAAATTGCAGTAACACCAGGTGAGCCTGCCGGTATTGGGCCAGACTTAATTATCAAGCTGGCTCAAGAATCATGGCAAGCTCAGTTAGTGGTATTCGCCGATGGCGAGATACTTGAAACCAGAGCGAAAGCACTTGGTTTACCGCTTACACTGCTTCCTTATGATGCATCAAACCCGCAGGTTCAGCCTGCGGGTTCGCTGTTTATTAAGCAAATTGATAAAGCGGCCGATGTGGTTGCAGGAACCTTAGATAGTGAGAACGGGTTATACGTAGTAGAAACCCTTCGACAAGCGTGCCAAGCAAACATGGAAGGCGACTTTCATGCGGTAGTCACCGGACCGGTGCACAAGGGCATTATCAATAAGGCTGGCGTATCTTTCAGTGGTCATACTGAATTCTTCGCGTATCAATCCAATACGATTGATGTTGTCATGTTGTTGGCAACAGAAGGCTTAAATGTCGCACTAGCCACTACGCATATTCCTTTAGAATATGTATCTCGCGCCATTACTAAAGAACGCCTTCACAAAGTGCTCCATATTATTAACACCGACTTTAAACTAAAATTTGGTGTTCGTAATCCGCATATCTACGTGTGTGGGCTTAATCCCCATGCAGGTGAAGATGGTCATATTGGCACAGAAGAAATTCAAACCATTATTCCGGCGCTAAACGAGTTACGTGAAGAAGGGCTAAATATTACCGGGCCACTTCCTGCCGATACTATATTTCAGCCTAAATATCTGGAAGATGCAGATGTTGTTCTTGCGATGTACCACGACCAAGGCCTTCCCGTGCTAAAATATAAAGGGTTTGGCGCTTCGGTTAACATTACCCTTGGCCTTCCATTTATAAGAACATCCGTCGATCACGGTACTGCACTAGATTTAGCAGGCCATGGTAATGCCGATCCTGGCAGTTTCAGAAAAGCATTGGAAAAAGCCATTGAGCTTGCACATCATCAACAATGAGTAAAACACATTTAGGCCACACGGCCAGAAAACGCTTCGGACAAAACTTCCTTCACGACGACTATGTGATTGGACAAATCGTGTCGGCCATTAATCCGCAACACGAGCAAAACTTGGTTGAAATCGGCCCTGGCTTAGGCGCGCTAACCGATCCTGTTTGCGATGAAGTTGAAGCACTTACTGTTATCGAGCTTGACCGAGATTTGGCTAAGCGTTTACGAGAACATCCGTTTAACGGCGATAAGCTAACTGTTATTGAACAAGACGCCATGACCATGGATTTCACCGAGCTGGCTAAAACTATGCCCGTGAAAGATAAAGGGTTGCGCGTTTTTGGTAACTTACCGTATAACATTTCAACGCCGCTAATGTTTCACCTGTTCTCTCACGCTGCGTGCGTAGATGACATGCACTTCATGCTACAAAAAGAAGTGGTGAATCGTTTAGCTGCAGGGCATGGCTCTAAAAGCTATGGCCGATTATCGGTAATGGCCCAATACTATTGTAAGGTTATGCCGGTACTCAATGTGCCACCAGGTGCCTTTAAGCCGCCCCCGAAGGTTGATTCTGCGGTAGTACGTCTTATTCCGCACAAAACACCTCCAGTGGATGTGGTCTCAGTGGCTACCCTCGAACGAGTATGCGCACAGGCGTTCAATCAACGTCGCAAGACAATACGCAACTCGTTAAAAGAAAGTCTTACTGAAGCACAAATCAGCGCGCTGGGTATAAACCCAACCGTAAGGGCTGAAGTGCTATCCTTGCAGGATTTCGCCACTATAGCGAATGCAGTATCAGCGTTAGAAGAAGCACAAGAAAATTAAAGTTAGCTTATGAATGAGTCTGAAATTAAGGTGCGGGTGAAAACCCGTCACCTTCCCGAGCACCTACCTTCTGATTCGCCACAATTTGCGTTCGCTTATCACGTGACCATTGTGAATGACAGCCAGGAAACGGTACAACTTATTAATCGTTACTGGCAAATTACCGATGCTAATGGTAAAACCTCAGAGGTGAGTGGCTCAGGTGTTGTGGGTAAACAGCCCATATTAAAACCGGGCGAAGATTTTGACTATACCAGTGGTGCAGTACTTGATACCCCGGTAGGAAATATGCAAGGCTATTACGAAATGGAGCGTGAAAACGGAGAACGTTTTCGTGTTCCAATTGAAGTATTCCGTTTAGCGGTTCCCAACATTCTTCACTGATTTTTGAGATTTATGACTTATCGCAACACCTTCGTCGTGGGTGATATTCAAGGTTGTTATAGTGGGCTACAGCGACTGCTGGAGAAAGCCAAATTCTCTGCGGATAAAGATAAACTCTTCGCCGTCGGCGACTTAGTTGCCAGAGGCGAAGACTCGTTAAGCACCTTACGGTTTCTAAAAAGCTTAGGTAGCAGTTTTGAAACCGTACTAGGAAACCATGATCTTCACTTGCTGGCGGTCGCGAACAAAATTCGTAAACCTAAGAAAGCTGACAACCTACAGCCCTTGCTTGATGCTCCCGATTTAAAAGCACTACTAGATTGGCTTCGCCAATTTCCCCTCGCGAAAAAAATCAATGACAATCACACCATCGTACATGCCGGTCTCTACCCTCACTGGAGTACAGACATACTCGTCAGCTTAAGCGATGAAGTCAGTAAGAAATTACAATCGAAGCACTACACTGATTTTTTAAAAAACATGTATGGCAACACACCGGTTAAATGGTCTGATAAACTTGAAGGTGAATCGCGAACCCGCTTTATTGTAAACGCGTGCACCAGAATGCGCTTTCTACACGCAGATACTAGCTTAGAGTTTGAGACGAAAACCCACCCTGGTCAGGCTTCGAAATCTGTTGTTCCTTGGTTCAAGGTAGATAACCTCCATCTTAAGGCACAAGAACAGGTACTCTTCGGTCATTGGGCTGCACTTAACAGCGAGACGCAAGATGATCGTTTTGTCGCGCTAGATACTGGGTATGTTTGGGGTCAAGAAATGACCATGCTGGATGTCAATACAGGTAAACACATCAGAGTAAATGCGTAAATGACTTAATTGCTAAAGCAAACTACTAAATCGCAATTTCTTATGCTTTACTTGTTAACTTAATGGCTTACCTGCCGATACGTTGGTTATATACGTTAGTCTATAATCCCATTACCGTTCATGTTATACATTTTAATACCTTCCTCTAGGTCATTGAGGTGTATTTTGGACGTAGTGCGGGGTAGTATCGTCACGCAAAAGAATAAAAAATAGTCTAGGAGTTTCAATGAAGATTACAGTAGCCACTCGCGTAGTCGGCGGTTTTGTAGCAATTACTTGTCTACTGATTGTCATTAGCGTTGTTTCGTTGTTTAACCTCAATTCCATTGGTTCAGCAACCGAAGAAGTAAATGACGTTGCGCTTCCTACAGTAGCGGGTAGTAACGCCTTAAAAGCGAACTTCCTAAACATGGGTAGATTGACATTCGAAGCCTATATTGAAGAAGATTTGTCTGGCCTTCAGGAAAAGCGTACAGCGTTCAATCAAAGCCGAGACATGTTCGAAACTGAATATAAGAAGCTAGCGACTGCAGTTGCCAATGAACCTGAACTTCAGAGTAAACTAAACAGCGTTCGAGCTTCCTTTGACAACTATATTAAAAATGTTGAAGCGGTCTATTTGAACCACCAAAAATTCATGGATATCCGAAACACCATTGACGACCGTTTAGGTGATGCTGAAGATAACGCTGACGATGCGTCTACTTACCTACTAGACTTTTCTGACCTTGACGCAGTGCAAAGTGACCCAAATCTTAGACGCGCAGCAGATATTGGTAGCCAACTAGAAACCTCATTACTTTCTCTACTTACCGTTTCTTATGAATACGTAAAGACTGAAACTATCGTACGCTCTCAAACCCTGGGTAACGAAGTGGACTTAGTGGTAGATAAGGTTGCTACTTTACTTAGCGATATGAGCCAAGCCGCTGGGCAGCGAGATCAGTCAGGTACGCTTAGCGATATTAATGAATTGGTTAACGATGCCCTTAATGCGATTACAGCCAGTGACGGCGTAATGGCGTTGCATGTAGAGAGGCTAGAACGCAGAAACGATTCTGAGGCGGCACTTAATGCATCAGATAAGAACATTGCAAATGGTATTGTTGAACTTGAACAATTACTAGCGCTTGCGGACGCCAAAGCAAAAGACGTAGAAAATCAAGTGAATGGTGCTATTACTACAGGCAATATCATCATTATAGCGGTGGTAATATTTTCAATTTTGATAGCCGCTGCGATTGGTTACGTGACGGTAAGAGCTATTACCCGTCCTCTTTATCGCGTGAACGAGTTGCTTACCGTGGCATCATCTGGAGACTTAACACATCGCCTTGACGATTCTGCTCAAGATGAATTTGGTCTGTTAGCTAAAAACTGTAATACCCTAATTGGCAACCTCAAAGAGCTGATTTCAGGAATTAATACCCGTGCCGAGCAACTTGCCGCGGCATCAGAACAAACCTCAGCCGTTACTGCGCAAACCACGCATTCGATTCAAGATCAGAAGTCGCAAATTGGCCAAGTGGCAACCGCCACTACAGAGATGCACTCTACCTCACAATTAGTAGTGCAAAACGCTGAAGATACGCTGAGCCAAATTCGCCATGCTGATGCCGAAGCTGAAAATGTACGTCAAATCTCACTTGAGAATAAACGTATTATCGAAATTCTCGCCAAAGACGTTCAAGACGCTGCCGATGTTATCAACAAGCTTCATCAAGACAGCGCTAGCATCGGGGGTATTCTTGATGTTATACGCGGCGTGGCCGACCAAACTAACCTACTTGCCTTGAATGCCGCCATTGAAGCTGCCCGTGCGGGTGAGCAAGGTAGAGGCTTTGCGGTAGTTGCTGATGAAGTACGTACACTAGCGAGCCGAACGCAACAGTCTACGCAAGAAATTAACGCGATGATTGAGGTACTTCAAGCGGGTGCTGAACGCGCGGTATCAGTAATGAATCAAGGTAAAGAGCAAACAGTAGCCTGTGTAGAGCAAACGGAAAAAGCGACACAAGCGCTAGATATCATCTCTGAAGCGGTACACAAAGCCCACGACGTAAGTTCTCAAATTGAACAATCCGCACGTGAACAAAATACGGTATCACAAGAAATTAGCGAGAAGCTTGAAACTATCGTTAATATTGCTGAAGAGACCACTTCAGGTGCCCAGCAAACCTCTGACTCTAGCCACGAAGTGGCAAGGCTTGCTGAAGAACTACAGCAATCTATCCGTCAGTTTAAGGTATAAAATCACACTGAGTATTTGGTTTAGTTTAATTGGATTGGATTAACTTAAACACTCAGCGTTAAATGAAAAAGGGAAGGTTAACACCTTCCCTTTTTTGTCTGTGAAAAACACATTACACGCTACTCAAAAAGCGCTTTATGTAAGTCCTTCACTATTTTATCGCTGTCAGTTTCATTCACTAAGAATGACAGGTTGTGCGGGTTAGCACCGAAACAAATCATGCGTAAGTTAAAGTCAGACACCGCAGCAAAAATCTTGCTAGACACACCAATGGCGGTTTGCATGTGGTTACCTACTACAGTGACTAAGTCGTAACCGTTCTCTACTTTCACATCACAAATAGTTTCAAGTTCTGCAATGGTTTCTTTGTTTAAGCGCTGTGCCACTGAATTGGCAGGGTTGTCTAAGGTAAACGACACCGAGATTTCTGATGTAGTCACCAAATCAACACTTAGCTTGTGCTTAGCGATGATGGCAAAAACCTGCTGTAGGAAGCCCTGTGCGTACATCATCTTAGGTGTTTTCACTGTTACCATAACTTGGTCTTTACGGCGAGTAATGGCACGATAAGGTGGCTCTTCTACACAGTCTCGAACAATCCAAGTACCGCCTTTTTCTGGCTCTTTACTTGAACCTACAAACACTTTAATGTTTTTACGAAGGGCTGGTTCCATGGTGGCAGGATGCAGCACCTTAGCACCAAATGTCGCCATTTCAGCCGCTTCTTCAAAGCTAAGTTCTGGTAATGGGCGAGCAGCAGCAGTGATACGTGGATCGGTAGTATAAACCCCAATCACGTCTGTCCATATTTCACAGGCGTCAGCGTCTAATGCTTCTGCGAGAAGCGCGGCAGTAAAATCAGAACCACCACGACCTAAGGTCGTAGTTCGGCCTTCATCATCAGCACCCACAAACCCTTGTGTAACCACAATAGCATTTTCAATTTCAGGGGCCAGCAATTGCTTTGCCAAAGCTTCAATGGTGTCTATCTGTGGCACTGCTTCACCAAATTCACTGTCGGTGCGCAAGACTTTGCGTACATCGAAGTTCATGGTAGTCACATTTTGTTCAGCTACTTTTTGTTCGGCTAAGACTGCACTGAACATCAATGACGACATGCGCTCCCCCATAGAAAGCAACTGATCTTTCAAATCGTTTCTATGTAAAATCTCTTCGTGAAATGCTAGGGATTTCATTTCATCCAGCAAATCATTTAGCTTGCTTTCAACCGAGCTTTTATCTGCAAGCTTGTTGAGAATGGCAAGTTCAATATCAACAATAGACTGGCAAGTAGATTCTATTTGCTCTTGGGTAAGTGGGCTGTGCGCTAAATTCACCAGGTGGTTTGTCACCCCTGCTGATGCACTAACAACCACGATACGGGTCGCACTGTTTGAGGCAACAATTCGCGCACAGTTTTGCATCACTTCATAGTTCGCAACACTGGTTCCGCCGAACTTGGCGATGGTTAAAGCATTTGCCACGATTTTACTCCGAATTTCTTTTACCGAGCATAGTGCTCGATAATGACCGGCGAATAGGTTATTCGCACCGGTTTAACGATTAATTTCTATCTGGTCACCCACACTGATATTGTGTGAAGCGAACCACCCTTGGTTCATTTCTAGCGCGTAGAGTACCTCTTTAGTTGCCTGCACAGACGTTAGGTCGTGAGGCTCTAGAGGTTTTATATCTGTAATTACGCCATTTCTGTCGATATAGGCGACATCTAAAGCAATATTCGTATTCTTCATCCACATGCTGGCGTATCGCGACGATGCAAACTTAAAGAACATTCCACAGTCATCACACAGAGATTCTCTGAACATTAACCCTTGGGCACGTTGATCAAAAGAGTGCGCGTATTCCATTTGGTAAAGTTTTCCATCAATCGTTAAGGTGATTTGATCAAACTCTACGCTAGGTTCCATTTGTGCGCTGGCATTAAAAGCGCCATATCCTAGAAGCACAAATAGCGCGATTGCGATGAAAGTAGTTTTAGCCATTAGACATTCCTTTTACCCATAAAAAAAGCCGGACACTTACGGTGCCCGGCTTTGTAGTTTATACACTAAATCAGGCAACATTCAATGTTGGAATGATATTGGCCTTTGCCTCTTCCTCAGCCTTCTTGAAACTTGGCATTTTATCGAAGTTTAAGTAGCGGAATACTTCAGACGACATGGAGTTAATTTTGCTCGCATATTCCATGTATTCTTCTGCCGTTGGAATACGACCAACGATAGCACCTACCGCCGCTAACTCGGCCGACGTAAGGTACACGTTCGCCCCATCACCTAAACGATTAGGGAAGTTTCTGGTAGAGGTAGACAGCACCGTAGCACCTGCATTTACACGTGCTTGGTTACCCATACACAATGAACACCCGGGCATTTCTGTACGCACGCCCACTCGCCCATAAATGTTGTAGTAGCCCTCTTCCATCAACTGAGCCTTATCCATTTTCGTGGGTGGCGACATCCACAAACGGGTAGGTAAGGTTTTATTGAACTGCTCAAGTAATTTACCGGCCGCTCTAAAATGACCAATGTTAGTCATACATGAACCGATAAAGACTTCATCTACGTTCTCACCAGCAACATCTGATAGCGTTTTCGCGTCATCAGGGTCATTCGGGCAGCACACAATAGGCTCTTTAATGTCGTTGAGGTCTATCTCGATAATTTCCTTGTACTCAGCATCTGCATCGGCGCGCATAAGTTCAGGGTTGGCCAGCCACTCTTCCATCTTCTGAGCACGGCGTTCAAGCGTACGTGGGTCGCCGTAACCTTCGTTAATCATCCAACGAAGCATAGTGATGTTTGAATTAAGGTATTCAGCAATAGACTCTTCTGAAAGGTTAATACTACAGCCCGCCGCTGAACGCTCTGCCGATGCGTCAGATAATTCAAATGCTTGTTCTACCGTTAGGTGTTCCAGCCCTTCAATTTCAAGTACGCGACCAGAGAACGCATTAATTTTGCCTTTCTTCTCTACGGTAAGTAAGCCTTGCTTAATACCGTATAACGGAATGGCGTGTACTAAATCACGCAGGGTAATGCCAGGCTGCATTTCGCCTTTAAAACGAACCAGAATGGATTCAGGCATATCTAGGGGCATCACACCGGTTGCTGCAGCAAAAGCCACTAAGCCAGATCCTGCTGGGAATGAAATACCTAATGGGAAACGAGTGTGTGAATCGCCACCGGTACCAACTGTGTCTGGCAACAACATGCGATTTAACCAGCTGTGAATAATGCCGTCGCCGGGACGAAGGGATACACCGCCTCGGTTCATCATGAAGTCTGGCAAGGTATGCTGTGTTTCAATATCAACAGGCTTAGGATACGCCGCAGTATGACAGAACGACTGCATGGTTAAGTCGGCAGTGAAACCAAGACAGGCTAAATCTTTTAGCTCATCTCGCGTCATAGGGCCTGTAGTATCTTGCGAACCAACCGTGGTCATCTTAGGTTCGCAATAAGTACCAGGGCGAATGCCTTCAACGCCACACGCTTTACCTACCATCTTTTGGGCAAGGGTGTAGCCTTTACCAGTATCGGTAGGTTGTTCTGGAGTGCGGAACAAATCTGTTGCACCTAAACCTAATGTTTCTCGTGCTTTTTCAGTAAGCGCGCGGCCAATAATAAGGTTAATTCGTCCACCAGCGCGTACTTCATCTAAAATGACTTTAGATTTGTATTCGTACTCCGCTAACACTTCACCTGTTTCATGGTTGGTAATTTTGCCTTCAAACGGGTAGATGTCGATGACATCGCCCATGTTCATTTTTTCTACATCAGCTTCAAATACCAAGGCCCCTGCGTCTTCCATAGTATTGAAGAAAATAGGTGCTACTTTGCTACCAATACATACACCGCCACCGCGCTTATTTGGCACGCCTGGTAAGTCTTCACCAAAGAACCACAACACTGAATTGGTGGCCGATTTACGTGATGAACCTGTGCCTACCACATCGCCAACAAAGGCAACGGGATAACTTTGGTTTTTTACATCTTCAATTTGTTGCATTGGCCCTTTAACGCCATGTTCTTCGGGCTCTAAGCCATCACGGGTCATCTTATAAGCGGCTAAGGCGTGAAGAGGAATGTCTGGGCGCGACCACGCATCTGGGGCGGGAGACAAGTCGTCGGTATTGGTTTCACCGGTCACTTTAAATACAGAGTAAGTGATCTTATCGTCCATTAATTTACGCGACGTAAACCACTCTCCTTCTGCCCACGACTTAATAACGTCAGTGGCAAATTGATTTCCGGCTTTGTGCTTTTCTTCAACATCATGGTAGGCGTCAAACATCAGCAGCGTGTGCTTAAGTTCTTTAGCCGCTAGTGGCGCTAGGCTCTCATCGTCGAGAAGCTCAACTAATGTCACGATGTTGTAGCCACCATGCATGTTGCCTAATAGCTCAATGGCCTTTTCTTTTGAAATTAACGAGCAGCTATCTTCGCCTTTAACGATAGCACTTAGGAAACCGGCTTTAACGTAAGCGGCCTCATCTACGCCAGGTGGAACACGTTCAGACAACAATTCTAGTAAATTGTCTGCTTCGCCTTCTGGTGGATTTTTAATTAACTCAACCAAGCCTGCTACCTGTTCAGCATTTAGCGGCTTAGGAGGGATCCCTTCAACAGCACGTTCTTCTACGTGTTTGCGATAGTCTTGTAACACGATGTCTTCCTCTTGGTTTAGCTTGCGCAATGGGAATAACGGTCTTGTACGATCTTGACGCAAGGTCTGATTAAAAATACTTCATAAGTATAACGATTAACCTGCCTAAATTAAATTTTTGAGGCTTATTATTCGTTTATAGTCGCCATTCAGCGCACTTGATATTGAACGATTAAAGCTATTAAAAACTTTAAAATTAAACCCTAAAAGCAATCGAAGTTATTAAATGTTATTGAGCGCTATTGCTCCCTATTATTATTTCCTGTCTTTATTGAAATGGAGTCGATAACCGTGAAAACCAAGCTCGGCTTGAACACCACAAGGGCATAACGTCTTATAAATCTGGAAGGTCTTTAGCTGGACGCACATGCCTAAAGCTCGCAAAGCGGGGAATGCCCTTCTTTGTTACGCCAAAGTATTTAAAGGTGATCCAACTGTTCATGGGTGGCGGATATCGGCGCTGTTTCATACTAAACCCTGTGCCGATTTTAAATTGTATCCCCGCTGGCGTCTCGACGATAAGCGAGCCCATCATGCCGGCGAACTTCCCTTTACCTTTTACATAGCCAATCACTTTGGCTTCAGCATCGTTGAACCGTTTTACCTTTAATAGCTGATTACTGCGTCCGTCCTGATAAAAGGCAGCTTTGTGATGCAGCATTAGGCCTTCACCGCCCTTTGCGGTGACCTCATCTATTTTCGCTTCGAGAACCCGCTGAGAACCTAAGGTAAACTGGGGGATCATAGTTAAGCTATTACTATTTGCTTGCCTTACCAGTGTCTCCATCGTAGACAAACGTGTGGCAAACGGGACATGACTGACGGGCATATCAAACAGCATCATCTTCACCGTCCTCCAGCGTTCATCAGGCGTATGGCTAAGTACAATAGAAGCGATAGCTTCAAAACTGCTTCGCTGTGTCCATAGCTCTCCATCAAGAACTACATCAGGCCAGTTCTTGGTAAACCACTCAGGTGCGTGAATTTTATTACCGTTTCGGGTAAGAAGCTGCGTACCCGTCCAGCGGGCACGCACGCCATCTAACTTTTCGCTAACCAAATACTCAGCAATATTGATGTAGTCACTCTTATTGTAGGTCGCTGCCAATTGGATAGGCGTTACCCCCTGCTTTATCACGCGTTTAATGGGGCTAAACACTGGCTTGGCGACGTTAGCCATCGACTTAGCAGTATCAGAAATTGGCTTAGCAAAGTCAGACATTGGTTCAGTTGTGTCAGACTTTAGGTAAGTGCCTGGAGTGGCAAAGGGGATGGCAACGGGTGTGGCAAATGAAACGGTAGGCAAACTTATCGCCAGTAGTAGTATCGAGATAAAATATTTAAAATTCATTTTGGCATTCTTGTTAAAAAACAAAAAAGCTTACGCTTATCAACTCGTGAGTAAACTGGGCTTAAGACTGGTTTACATGAAGGCTTTGAATACAGGCGGAATACAGGCGGAATACAGGCGGAATACAGGCGGAAATACAGGTGGGAATAGAGATATAAAAAAGCCCCAACCGAGGTTGAGGCTTTATATGCTAGTTGCTATTTAGCGTAAGGTTAAATAGCGTTTTAGCCTACTGTTTTAACAGCAACGCTTGGCTCGAACTTAGCTTTAACGCTCATGTCTTCTGCTGGCGGCGCGAAGTCAGTAAGGTTAATACCCTCAACCGCAGCTTTGTACTCTTCCATTGTTGGGAAGCGACCTAGCACAGCAGATAGCACGACTAATGGTGTTGAACCAAGAAGTGACTCACCTTTCTTCTCGTTAGAGTCGGCAACAACACGACCTTGGAATAAGCGCGTAGAGGTAGCAATTACCGTATCACCAGGTTCTGCCTTTTCTTGGTTACCCATACAAAGGTTACATCCTGGACGCTCTAGGTACATGATGTTGTCGTACTTGGTACGCGCAGATTCTTTTGGCTTGTCGTCGTTAAACTCGAAACCTGCGTACTTAGTAAGAATGTCCCAATCGCCTTCCGCTTTTAGTTCATCAACAATGTTGTATGTTGGTGGTGCAACAACAAGTGGTACGTTAAACGACACGCTGCCATTTTGCTTTTCTAAATTACGAAGCATTTGAGCGATAATCTGCATGTCACCTTTGTGAACCATACAAGAACCAACAAAGGCTAAATCAACAGTTTTGCCGTCGTAGAAAGAAACTGGGCGAATAACGTCATGGGTATAACGCTTGGAAACGTCATCGTTATTTACGTCTGGGTCAGCAATCATTGGCTCGTCGATTTGGTCTAAATCAACAACCACTTCTGCGTAGTATTTTGCGCTGTCATCTGGTGCAAGCGCTGGCTCTTCGCCAGACTCGATTTCAGCAATACGCTTATCAGCAAGGTCAATCAAACCTTGAAGCATGCTGGCATCGTTTTCCATGCCCTTATCGATCATTATCTGAATGCGGCTCTTCGCCACTTCTAGCGACTTGATCATAGTCTCGTCGTTAGAAATACAGATTGAGGCTTTCGCCTTCATTTCTGCTGTCCAGTCGGTAAAGGTAAACGCTTGGTCAGCAAGCAAAGTACCGATTTGCACTTCAATAACACGACCTTGGAACACATTCTCACCGCCAAATTGCTTCAGCATTTGAGCTTGAGTAGCATGAACAACGTCACGGAAGTCCATGTGGCTCTTCATGTGGCCTTTAAAGGTCACTTTAACCGACTCTGGAATTGGCATCGCCGCTTCACCTGTCGCAAGCGCTACCGCTACCGTACCCGAGTCAGCTCCGAACGCGACGCCTTTAGACATACGTGTATGTGAGTCACCACCAATGATAATAGCGCGATCGTCAACGGTAATATCGTTCAATACTTTGTGAATAACGTCAGTCATTGCATGGTAAACCCCTTTAGGGTCACGTGCCGTGATTACGCCAAAGTTATTCATGAAAGACATAAGCTTAGGAATATTAGCTTGGGCTTTCTTATCCCATACCGACGCTGTGTGACAGCCCGACTGGTATGCACCGTCTACAAGCGGAGAAATAGTTGATGCTGCCATCGACTCTAGCTCTTGGCATGTCATCGGGCCGGTTGTATCTTGTGAGCCTACAATGTTTACTTTAACGCGAACGTCTGAGCCAGCGTGAAGCGGAGTCTCAGACTTAACGCCTACCGCATTGCGGTTAAAGATTTTTTCAACAGCTGTTAGACCTTGGTTCGCTACAGATACTTCTTTCGAACGTGCATAAACTTCAGGTACGTCTGTACCTAACACTTTTGCAGCAAAAGTTTGTAACTGCTTACCAAACGTTACCGCGTAAGAACCACCGGCTTTCATAAACTCCATTTTTTGCGGAGTGAAAGCGCTTGATATATCAGCAAGTTCTTCTGAGCCGTTAAACAGTTTCTTCGCTTTAGTGTCGATGGTAAGCACGGTGCCTGTAGCAACAGAATATGCTTCTTCTAACACTGGGTCGCCGTTAGCATCGCGAACCACATCACCGTTAGCATCCGTCTTTTTAACCCAGTTTTTAAGGTCTAAACCAATACCGCCGGTAACGTCTACGGTCGTTAAGAAGATAGGCGCGATACCGTTGGTACCTGCAACTACTGGCGCTTTGTTCACAAATGGAATGTAAGGGCTTGCTGCCTCACCGGCCCAAAGTGCAACGTTATTCACACCTGACATACGCGAAGAACCTACGCCCATGGTGCCTTTTTCAGCAATAAGCATTACTTTAGCGTTAGGGTGCTTTTTACCTAGCTCAACAATTTCTTGCTGTGCTTCAGGGGTGATCATGCACTGACCGTGTAGCTCGCGATCTGCACGAGAGTGAGCTTGGTTACCAGGAGAAAGCAAATCAGTAGAGATATCACCTTCTGCAGCAATATAAGTCACTACATCAATTTTTTCTGGAACGTCAGGCAGTTTAGTAAAGAACTCTGCTTTTGCGTAGCTCTCTAGGATCTCTTTTGCTATCACATTACCTGCGTTGTAAGACGCTTCTAAACGTTCTGTATCAGCTTCGTATAAGTAAACCTGTGTTTTAACTACTTCAGCAGCAGCCTTAGTGACGGCTTCGTTGTCTGAAAGCGCCAAATCAAGAAGCACTTCAACAGACGGACCACCTTTCATGTGTGAAAGCAGCTCTAACGCAAACTCAGGTGTAATTTCAGCAACAACTGACTCACCTAGTACGATTTCTTTAAGGAATGCAGCTTTAACACCTGCAGCACTTGTTGTACCTGGCAGTGTGTTGTAGATGAAGAAGTTAAGAGAGTCTTCACGGTGCTCGTTATTCGTATCTTTAATTTGAGCAATAATTTCTGACAGTAAATCGGCACTGTCGATAGGCTTAGGGTGTAAACCAAGCTCCGCTTTACGGGTCTCGATTTCGGCCATGTAATCTGAATACAAACTCATATAATTCTCTCGGTCTTGGTTATACGTAGGTATTTTTATACGCAGGGTTTAATTATACGTCGGTCTTAGCTATACGCATGAAATTATAGTGGTTATTTTAACTGATTTTTAAGCGTCAGGTAATCATTAGAAAACCGCAGAATGGCGCAAAGCCCTATTTACACTTTTTATTAACTTCGGCGTATTTACAATTTTCTTACTTGTCAGTTAAAAGCCAATTGACTAAAACAAAAAATAGTTACTAATTATCATTGAGTTAGAATAAACAGTTAGCGTTAAACTACTTTTATACTGCTTCTTTGGGCAATATGAAAAGCGAGCTATACAAAGTACGACTTATCTTAGGTATTTCTCGTATTTATGGTCGAACCAGATGAAATAATAAACAATAATGTAGTAATTTTACAATATTTTCTAGTTATTGAATTCTCTGTAACTAATCTAAGTTTGTTTCAGCGATAAAAGGGTTAGGGGGGAGTAACTGTATCAGCTCGGCTCTTTCCCCATCAGTCAGCACATAAACGCCGCCATCGTTTCCTACCGCAACATCACGAACCCTTTGATTTACCGAAGAAAATACCTTTCGATATTGAAAAGACTGGCTTGATAAGTCAACCGCATAAAGCGCCTTCGCTTTTAAGGCCGAAACAAGCAAGTGATTAGAGAGTGCCGGAAAAGTATTGTGGTTGTATATCGCCATAGACGATGGCGCTATAGATGGCGTCCAATCCACCAGCGGATTCACCATGCCTTCGTAATGATTAAAGGGGGAAATGGTTGCCCCTGAATAATCTTTACCTAGCGTAACCACCGGCCAACCATAGTTCATTCCAGGCGTAAGCTTGTTTAACTCATCACCGCCATCAGGGCCGTGCTCATGCAAGTAAATATCACCATTTTGCAATTTCACTAACCCTTGTGGGTTCCTGTGCCCCAAGGTATAAACAAACGGTGCATTATTAAAAGGCACATTTGAGACAGGCTCTCCTTCTAAAGTAAAACGAAGCACTTTCCCTAACTGTGAACTTAATACTTGGGCCTGCTCGCGGTAATCGAAACCATCGCCTGTGGTTACCAACCAAGTACCATCTTTCATGGCGACAAGCTTACCGCCAAAATGCACAGGCGTAGCTTTACTGTCTTTAATTTCCATTACTGGTGTGAGTGCTTTAATTTGCCCATCATCAGCCAAAACACCCCGCATCACTGCCAAACGATTAGCGTCGTCGGTACCCTTCGAGTACGAAAAAAGAATGATTCTCGAGGTGCTAAAATCAGGAGAAAGCGCCATGTGCAGCAGACCGCCCTGCCCTTTTTGATAAAGCTGTGGAAGGGGTAATTTTTGTTGAGCTAAGGTTTTTCGAGCTGATGCTTGTGCTGAGCCGGCTTGTTGGGGCGAAGAAGGTTTGCCAGAACTATTAACAGTATAAGGTACAGTGACAATCGTGCCGTCTCGTTCTGCCACTAGCCAGCTGCTATCGGGCAATTGCAAAAGTGCTTTCGGATAATGTAAATCTTTGGCAATTGCCGTCGTTATTGCTGTATCAGACGTTTGCGCCTTAAGAGCACTTTTACCTGATATATTTGCTGAAACACCAAACGCTGACTGTACATTCAAAAACATGAGCAACAAAATGGCTACATGTCGTGAAATCGATTGTGTCCGATGTTTTTTAAATCCGCTTATTTTGTAAACTCGCATTTTATTAATAGCCATTTTATTACCTAGTCTTGCCGACTCACTATTGCTAAACAGCATTCCCTTACCCTATTTATTACGCTACCTTAGCATGCAATAGTAGTTTGATTGTTATAACACCTTAAAATAGCGGAAACAGCGGTTATGTGGTCTTTTATCAAAAGTTTTCTTCCTGCGTGGTTAGCAACCTTTCTAGTGGCTAGCAGTTTACACACGTTTCAAGTACTGAATGCACTGTCCAGTATTGGGGTAGAAATATCATCCACTGAGTGGTTATCTGCTGCTTGGAAGGATGCCGTAGGCTTGCTACCCACCTACGGCATTATCATCGCTGTTGCACTGTTACTTGCGTTCTGGGTTGTCACTATCATTCGCAAATACGCGATAAAGCACGACATTAAAAAACCTCGCTTTATCACGTTAACGAGTGTAGCGGGTGCAAGCAGTATTGCCGTCGCGTTACTTGCCATGCAGCCTATTCTTAACGTCACGCTTATTGCGGGAGCGCGCGGGTACGATGGCTTTTTACTTCAATGTTTCGCAGGACTATTAGGTGGTTTCATTTATGGCTTATTGCGGGCAACGAGTGAGTCGGGTGCACTTTCAAATAGGTAATAGCCGCCACTCCCAACGCTAATGTCACGCAGGATCCACGCTTAAACCTTTCTCAAACCAGCGATCCCCAGCCCCATTCAAATTTATTCAAACTGTCAGCAACCATCACTGAGGTGAATATTTAGCTATAATGTAATAGGTATGTAAATAAAAATGAACATTTGTTACTGTAGCGACATAGTCATCTTTCATTGAAACCTCTCATTCAGGATAAAGCATTATGTTAACGTACCCAGAAAACGTTACTTGCCTGGCCGACAATATTGAAGCCGTTCTTACTAAGCATGCTGATAAGCCTGCGTATACCGCATTGGGTCAAACCCTTACCTTCAAAGAAATAGACGAAAAATCTGCTGCCTTAGCGCGCTACTTCACTCATGAAGCCAAGCTAGAAGCCGGCGACAGAATTGCTATCCAGCTGCCTAACCTTATTCAAAACCCTATTGCCGTTTATGCTGCTTTGCGCGCAGGCTTGGTAGTGGTTAACACTAACCCGCTTTATACCGAGCGGGAAATGAAGCACCAATTTACTGATAGCGGCGCAACAGCGTTAGTTATCTTAAGTGATTTACTGCCAAAATTTGATGCCATTAAAAGCGACACTCAAATTAAAACCGTTGTTGCTACATCGGCGACTGAATTATTAGATGCTGCTACAGCGCCTACTTTAACAGGTACTGTATCGTTAACTGATGCGATTAACGCCGGTGCAAATTTGCCCGCCGTGGTAAGACCTAAAACAGAGTTTGAAGCCCTTGCCATGTTGCAATACACGGGAGGAACTACAGGGGTATCTAAAGGCGCAGCCCTTAGCCATAAAAACGTTATGAGCAACAGCGTTCAAATGCTTGACCACCTAGGCGGGTTCTTCAAGGAAGGTGAAGAAGTGGTAGTTTGTCCACTTCCTTTGTATCACATTTATGCCTTTACTGTTTGTATGATGGCACTATTCGCGAAGGGCAGCCATATCGTGCTTATTCCGAATCCTCGTGATATCGACGGTTTCATTCAAACATTAAAGCCGCATAAAATTACCGCGTTTGCGGGTATCAATACTTTGTTCGTTGGTTTGGGTCGTCACCCAGAATTTGCCAAGCTCGACTTTTCAAAACTGCATTTAACCATGTCTGGTGGTACAGCCCTCGCTCAAGGCGCAGTATCTATATGGAAACAAGTAACAGGCAATACTATTACTGAAGGTTACGGGTTGTCAGAAACCGCGCCAGTGGTTTCTTTTAACTTACCTGGCGAAGAAGAAGTTGGTACCGTTGGTAAACCACTGCAAGATACTGAGGTAGCTTTGCTAGATAGCTACGATAACCCAGTAGGCGAAGGCGAGTCAGGGCAAATTGCGGTTCGTGGACCACAAGTGATGCTGGGCTATTGGAACAGAGACGATGAGACAGCAAAAGTCATGACCAAAGATGGCTACTTTAAAACCGGTGATATCGGCGTTTGGGTAGCATCTGGCGCACTTAAAATTGTCGATCGCTTGAAAGACATGATTATTGTTTCTGGTTTCAATGTGTACCCTAATGAAGTAGAAGATGTACTCACTGCCCACCCAGATATTATGGAAGCCGCTGTAGTCGGTAAACCAGATGAAAAATCTGGTGAGCGAGTATGCGCGTTCATCACCGTCAGCAAGCCAGTTACTAACGATGACATCATTGCGTTTTGCAAAGAAAGCTTAACCAATTACAAAGTCCCTAAGGAACTTACCGTTTTAGAAGAGCTGCCTAAATCTACCGTTGGGAAAATTCTGCGTAGAGAGCTTCGTTCAGTCTAAATTGTCTTGGCGATAATTGCCGTTAATATGAATAAAATCAGGTTATTGCTACCAAAGAATAACCTGATTTGTTTGCTGCAATACCATTTTCATTCTATACATAATCTATTAGGCCTAACGTAAGTCTGCTCCCAACGCTGTGAACTCCCTTTTAATCAAGCAAATCAAAGCTGCTTTTTCTTGTGAAAACAACGAAGAAGGCGAACTTTGGTTAGACGATATACTTAATAAAACCTCTTTATTAGACAACCATGATGCATCCCGCCTTACCACGGGCCTTAGTGCATTGCTCGCCTCTATTGACAATACATACCGCCAACATGGTCTTGAAGCAGAAGGTAAGACAACAAGCGGCGGTTATGCACGTCAAAATAATATGGATAGGCCACCTGTAGCTCAGGGGCAAACTTCGCCTCAAGAATTAGCAGCCATAACCGACAACCTTGTTCAATCGGTAAATACATTATTAACAGCGCAAGCGCGCCCCGAAATTGATGACGACATTGCTAGCTTAACGTCGCTGTCTACCTTGGTATTAGACTTAATTACTGAGCAGCAACATAAAGAGAACGACATGCTGATCCAAAGGCGAGCTATGGATGAGCACAGCATAGTGGTCACGCTCGACTTAAATGGCACTATCTTAAGCGCTAATGATAAATGTTGTCAGCTATCTGAATTTACTCGAGGCGAGCTTATCGGGAACAATGCGGATATGCTCAATGTTAAAAACGTTCCCCTGCCCACACGCTTAGCCATTCTGCAATCCTTATTTAAAGGAGAGATTTGGCACGGCGAGCTTCAAAGTGTCACGAAATCCGGCACCCCTTGGTTTGTATTTTGTACCATTGTTCCCAACGTTAATGAACAAGGCCGTGTCGAAAACCTCGTTGTACTCTGCACAGATATTTCCAATCAAAAAAGGTTAGAAAAAAGGTTAGAGACCGGTAGGCAGTTTTATCAAAGTATTACTAACAGCATCGGTGAAGGTGTATATGCCGTAGATGCTAAAGGCAAAACCCAATTTCTCAACCCTGAAGCATCTCGTTTGTTAGGGTGGGAATTAGCAGATTTACAAAGCCACAGGTTCCACAATGCTGTTCATTATCAAAAAGAAGATGGCACACTTTTATCTCGAGATGAATGCCCCGTAAACCATGCGATCTGTAAGGGAAAAACCTATAGCTCTGATGAAGACTTCTTTACCGATAAGCGAGGACGCATCTTTCCAATTTCAATTGTTGCAGTACCTCTTGAAGACATTCATGGCGAACCCAACGGCCACGTAGGCGTGTTTAGAGATATAAGTGGACGTAAAGGGTTAGAGCGACAGCTGCAACATGCCTACAAAGAAGCGGCTAATGCCAACAAAGCCAAGGGTGACTTTTTAGCCACAATGAGCCACGAAATTCGCACCCCAATGAATGCCATTATAGGCTTAACCCACTTAGCACTTGAAACCGACAATTACACGCAGCAGCAAAGTTACATGACCAAGGTAAAAGGCAGCGCCACCTCGTTGCTAACGCTAATAAACGGCATTTTGGATTTTTCCAAAGTTGAAGCCCAACAAATTGAATTACACCATGCTGATTTCAACCTTGCCGATATGATGAACAAGCTCGCACAGGTGTTTCAACATAAAGCGCGCCAAAAGCATTTACAGTTACTATTCGACATGCGCTTAGACACAGACGTTACCTGTAACGGTGATAGCGACAAGATTTATCAGGTATTGGTTAATTTATTGGGAAATGCAATCAAGTTCACTCGTCACGGATTCGTTAAATTAACCGTCAGTAAAGAAAAAGACGCCCTTAGTTTTTGTGTGAGCGATACAGGTATAGGCATTGATGCCGACAACAAAGAAAAACTGTTTAACGCCTTCGTACAGGCCGATGCGTCTATTTCAAGGGAATATGGCGGTACTGGATTAGGCCTAGCGATTAGCAAGCGCTTAGTTGAACTGATGCATGGTGAACTTGAATTTACCAGTGAGCTTGGTAAGGGAACGCAATTTTGTTTTGCTGTTCCGGAATTGGTTCATGAGACGGCTAATGAAATTAGCCGTGAAAAAGTAAAGCCAGCCATACCCATATCGAAATTGGATCACCCCTTACTGTGTGCGAACACAAGCCAGGATATGGATGAAGCGAACAATATTTTAGCACACACACTGTCGCGACTCTCCATACCTTGCACCTTTGTTAACCCAAATACAGATGCGTTCCCAGTTACACGGCATGATGCAATGGTGTTGCTTCCCGCTAAGCCAGCAGAATGGCAAAAATTCGTCAACCATATAAAACTTGGTGAATATGAAAACCTCAACCTTGTATGTATTGTAACGCCTATCGACACCGAAGAAGCTAAACGTCGATTACAATCTGTCAAACTCAACACGCTTAATATTATAGAGTTACCCTTTACTGACGTTCACATCTTGCGGGAATTATTCCCTACCTCTAGCTCCACTTCGCCAACTCACGCTGATGGATTGGAAAGCAAGATATGGCGTAAGCGACGACTAGCAGGAAAGCATGCCTTGTTGGTTGATGATGACAGTATAAGCCTTGAAATAGCGCAGCAAATTTTACTTGATGCAGGCTTGAGTGTGACCACAGCAACCTCTGGCGAGCAAGCCTTGGCACTGGGCAATAGTAACGACTTCGACGTGGTACTACTCGATTGCATTCTTCCAAATATGAGTGGATTCACTGTTGCTGAGGAACTAAATAATTTAAATGGCTGGCACTGTCCTATCATTGCACTTAGTGCAGATGGTAGTAGCGAGAATAAACAAAAAGCATCTAGCGTTGGTATGTGTGCGCACTTGTTGAAACCCGCAAGCGCGGCTGAAATATTACATGTCATCGACATCAATATTCACACTACTGCCAATCTAAATAACATGCATGACAGTAGCGACCCCTTCCTCACTTCCCTGGCTGAATTTTACTCTAATTACGGAAATGCAGAGTTACTCGCACAGCTTATTAATATTATGATTGAGAATGACTCAAAGCATGATGCTATTAACTCGCTATTGGCCGATGCCAGAAAAATAGGGGCTAATACCTTGATTACCGCGTTGGAAGGGCTACCAAACAACCTTGAAAACAACACTAATTATGCACATAAAATATCCAACATCTCTTTCGCTTTAGACGCCACTCTTCGACTTATTGCGCATACGCTTTCATTGCCAAAAGAGTATGATGAATACGAAGTAGAAGAGACTTTATCGCTCTCAGATTTGTCAGCGGTGATCACTAGCCTTGAGTCATACGATGCCGAGGCGGTGTCTATGCTATCAGCGCTTTACGATAAACATGCATCATCAACATCGGCATCGGTACATGCATTAAACCATGCAAGGCAACTTGTTAGTGTTTACGATTACGGCCGAGCACTTGAAGAACTTTTACGCCTAAGGGATACATTGCTAAATGGCTGATAACCAGAAATCGAGAAAAACGGACTTTAGCATTTTAGTCGTTGACGACGAGCCTGCAAACATCGATTTATTACAGGGTATTCTGTCGCCTTATTACCAAGTAAAAGTAGCGCCCACTGGGCATATTGCGTTGAAAGTCGTAGAGCAGTTCACTCCAGACCTTATTTTACTCGATATCATGATGCCGGGTATTGATGGCCATGAGGTATGCAGACAGATTAAAACTTCCCCAGCGCTTGCCCCAAGACTGGCTAAGGTGCCTATCATATTTGTAACGGCTTTGGGTCAAGGTCAAGATGAAGAGAAAGGATTTGAATTAGGTGCAGTGGATTATATTACTAAGCCTATCTCACCGGCTTTGGTGCTTGCTAGAGTAAAAACTCACATCTCGTTAGCACATCAAGTGAGAGTAACTGAACAAGAAGTTAAAATCAGAACTCAAGAGCTACTTCGTAGTCAGCAAAGTGCTATTAGTATGTTGGCCGCAGCCGGACATTACAACGATACTGACACCGGCCATCACATCTGGCGCATGGCCGCTTATTGTCAGTGTTTAGCGTTAGCCTCCGGTTGGTCACCCGAAGAAGCCTCTTTGCTGGCACAAGCCGCGCCTATGCACGATACCGGGAAAATAGGAATTCCTGATAGTATTTTAAAAGCCCCAAGACGACTTACCTTTGATGAAATGGAAGTCATGCGCACTCATGCGGCAATTGGCTATGAAATATTAACCCGCAGTAATTCACCCTTGTTTAGTTTGGCGGCAGAAATTGCACGCTATCATCATGAAAAGTGGGATGGCAATGGTTACCCTGATTCATTACAGCGTGAACAGATTCCAGTAAGCGCACGCATTGTGGCAATTGCAGATGTGTTTGATGCTCTGACGATGAAGCGGCCTTATAAACAAGCGTGGCCAGATGAAGAAGCATTTGCCTACATTGAAAGTGAATCGGGCAAGCACTTCGACCCGGAATTAGTGTCCACTTTTATGTCTATCAAAGAAGATGTGTTGAAAACAAAAGTTTACTGGAATGAACTTGAAGCTAGAAATGAACTCCCATCAATTGAAGCCTTTCTTCCCTGAGCCTTTATTCTTGGCGCCTTCTGTGAAAGGCGCTAATCAGCGAAAGCAGTTTATTGCGCAAAAAAGTACGATGAAACGACGGGTTTTAGCGTTAATCTGTTAGTTCGTTTTCCTCTAAATTATCAGAATAAAATTGTCATATTTAATCGAATAAAACACGTCTTTTTTTAGAATTGGGTTACCGATGTTCCTCCCTCATATAGGGCGTTGGAGGAACACACTATGACTAACACACACATCGTTACATTTACGGCATTACTCACACTATTACTTACCCCACTTTCTGCTAGTAGCAGCGAGAGCCAATCGACTAGCCTATGGCCCACACAAACACAAAGCGCCCATGGCTATGCTATCGACTTTATACGCGGGGAAGGCGCTGTAAATGGCATCAAATTAGCTTATCAATATAATATCGACCAGCCTTTAAACGTAAGTTGGCCTATGACTTTAACCATGGAAACCAGCGCAAACTTTTGGGAGTATGGCGACGATAACCAGTACGACTCAAATGTCGTACTCGCCCTTTCACCTATTTTACGGTTTCCACTGACCACAGTGTTTGATAAACCTATCGATTTAGAGTTGGGTATTGGGGTGTCGTTGCTAGACGATACACAATTTGCGGGTAAAGACGTGTCTACCCATTATCAATTTGAAGATAGAATTGGATTTTCAACGACGTTTGGACAATACCAAGAATACCGCGTGTCATTGCGCTATTTTCATTACTCCAACGCCGGCTTTAAGAAGCCTAACCCTGGATTAGATTTTGTATCATTATCTTTTAGCCAGCGGCTTTAAGGGTAACGACTCAGCCTAGTAAGCCATTAATTACGATGGCCCAAACAAAAACGCCGCAGGCTCGTTTAGATGCCTGCGGCGTTTCTACTACCACGTATAAACGTGCTAACTGTTGCGTTTAACTATTACCAAACTCAGTTTCGATGATTTCAGCTTGTCTCTTTTCAGATTGAACAAACTGTTTCCACTGCTGCGCCATAGCTCGGCTTTTCTGATGCTTTTCAGCTTCAGCAAGCTGGTTAAGCGCCAGTGCGTACTGCTTTTGATTATAAAGGGCCATGCCTTTAATCAAATACACCAAGCCTGGGTTACGCATCTCACCTTTTTCAACGGCGCGATCTGCCGCTGCAATAGCGTCGTCCCAGCGTTGTTCGTTAAGTAGGATTTGCGCTAACTGAGCATCTAACTCACCATCTTCTGATAATTCTGCTGCTTGCATCATCACCGGAATGGCTTTGTCTTGCTCTTTGGCTAGCGTCCAGCTTTGCCCTAAAAACTTAAGATTTCGAAGGTTTTCTTCCAGCACGCCCTCTTTCATGGCTTGTTCCATCAACAATGCACCTTTATAAGGAGCACGGTGATAGTAATAAAGCTGCGCCATGTTGAAGATATCCGCTGGAGACTCTACAAAACCCTGTTGGTAAGCCGTTTCCATAATCGCAAGCTGCTTACGCTCTTCACCTAACTCACCGTACATACCAGCCAGTTGTATCCAATATTTCGGTTCGCTGTACAGCTTTACCAGCTTAATCAAAATATCTTTTACTTTCTCAGGTTGCTTTAGTTCATAGTAAACCGCGCGTTGAAGAATAAGCCATGCTTCATCGGGTAACATGCCCTCGGCTTCATGTTCATCAATGGCCTGTGTTATCCAATCAGCAGACTCTTGATACTGCTTATTTTGATAGTAGGCTTGCGCTTTTAACACCTTATTTTTAGGTGGTATAACACCGTCGTTTAATACTTCCCAGCGTTCGATAAACTCAATCGTTCTGTCGTAGTTACCTTGCATCAAATGCAACTGCGCTAAGCTGAAAAGCGTCGACATTTCGAACTTCTCAGGAATAGGTTGCTGGTTAACCACGTTTTCAAACGACTCTAACGCTTTGTCGTAATTTTCATCGTTGTAGTAAATAAAGCCGAAAAAGTTATACATCATGGCTTTTTCGTAGCTATTCATCGAGTCAGATTTATCTTCCACCTCTTTAAGAATAGCTATAGCTTCTTCTACATTCCCCGCATCGTCGGCGGCTGATTGTGCTCGCGCTAACTGCTCGTAAACCTTTCCACGAAGTGTAGGCACACGACGGGTTTTCTTATCACTGGCTTTTTGTTCCTGAGCAACTGCATCACCGGCAACCAACAGAGTAGGAACAGACACAGTTGCGCAAACAACTGCAAACGCCAGTGCACTAAGCAATGTATTCGTTTGTTTTTTTCTCATGTCATTATCCGTCTATCTGGAAGGTAATACGGTTTTGAATACCAGACACTTCCGTGGCTTCGCCATTTACCACTCGCGGCTTATATTTAAACTTCATTGCGGCATCCATTGCTGCTTGTTCAAATATACCTTCTGGGTTGGCTTCTATCACGATAGGATCTCGTACTGCGCCTTGCTTAGTTACCGTAAATTCAACAATAACAAAGCCTTCAATACCACGTTGTAAAGCTCGACGAGGATAAACCGGCGCCACCTTAACAATAGGTAAATACTCGCCATCACCAGACTCAAGGGCTAACCCTCCGTCTAATGAAATATCATCACCAACATCTGCACCAAAGTCCATAGACGTCCCTTCCGCATCCGGAGTAGGTGAGTCCATTTGAGGTTGTTCCATTTGCGGTGGCGGCTGATCTGGCTTAGGCGGCTTCTTAGGCTTACGATCTTTTTTCTCGACCTGTTCGTCCTGCTTAACCCTAACAAAGTCAAGTACACTACCCTTTGGCGGTTCCGTTAACGCACTGCCACCCATCTTGATGAGTGATTGCATCAAGAAGAACAGGCCTAACGTGATCGCAAGGGATATAACAAATGCGATTATATATCGTGGCATGATTTATGGCTCTTGAGCTGCAATCGAAACATCAAAAACACCTGCCGCACGGGAGGCATCCATAACTTTAATAAGGGTTTCAGTCGTTGATTCTTTATCTGCTTGAATCACAACGGTACCCTGCGGGTTTTCAGCGTGAAGACGCTCGATGTTCGCCTGTACTGCACGCTCATCTATACGACGCTTATTGATCCAAATTTCGCCTTTGTCAGAGATAGCGATAAGAATGTTAGCCCGGTCTTTTTTAACAGCAGTGGCTGCTTCAGGACGGTTAACATCAATACCCGCTTCTTTTACGAAGGATGCGGTTACGATAAAGAAAATCAACATGATAAATACAACGTCCAGCATGGGCGTCATATCGATGGCTGCTTCTTCTTCATCAACTAGGTTTTGAAAATGTTGCTTCATAATTTTTACCTTACCTTAATGCCGTAGCATTAACGTTGAATAGTCAATGCATCCTCAAGATGCGTGCGTTCAGATTTCACCATACGGTTAAGCCATGTAGAGGCAAATACGCCTGAAAGTGCACCAACCATGCCCGCCATAGTGGGGATAGTGGCTTTCGATACGCCTGATGCCATAGAGCGGGCGTTACCCGAACCAGCAATGGCCATCACATCGAACACTTCAATCATACCGGTTACCGTTCCCATCAAGCCAAGTAGCGGACAAAGCGCAACCAAAGACTGAATAATCGGGATACTACCGTTAAGACGCATAGTTAACTGTGAAATCGTTTTCTGACGAACTTGCTGTGCAATCCAAGAAGCGCGGTCGTTACGTGCAGTCCACATAGACACCGCTTCTTTCTTAGCTTGCTTATGCCAAATCATCAGATACATGGCACGCTCGAGGATCAAAAGCCACATAACGAATATCAGCAGACCGATGACCAGGAGAACCTGGCCACCTGTTTCTGTGAAATCGCGAATTGCCTCCAGAAACTCGATCATGATTAGCTCCGCTCTGCGCGCTCTGCAATAACGCCAGACGCTTGTTCTTGAAGAATGTATACGATGTTCTTAGAACGTGTATTAAGCATGGCGTATAGCAAAGTCATCGGAATCGCGACTACTAGGCCAAGAACCGTTGTAACTAGTGCTGTTGAAATACCACCAGCCATTAGTTTCGGGTCGCCTGTACCAAACAAGGTAATTGCCTGGAAAGTATTAATCATACCGGTAACCGTACCAAGTAGACCCATAAGCGGTGCTACTACTGAGATAATCTTGATGATAGTAAGGTTACGCCCTAACTTAGGTACTTCACCTAAAATCGCTTCGGTAAGATGAAGCTCTAGTGCTTCAACATCAGCATTTGGATGCTCATCACGTACTTTAAGTACACGGCCTAGCGGGTTGTTAGTTTTAACTTCTTTGCTCTTAAGTTGCTTGTTCACTTTCATGCGAATAAGCGACAAGGTAATCAAACGCTCTATGGCTAGCAGTAAACCAAACGCACCAACGATAAGGATGATGTATCCAACCACGCCGCCTTGCTCTACACGCTCTTTCAGATTAGGCGCTTGAACTAACAAGCCTAGAATTGAACCACCGGTTGGGTCGATACCAAACTGTACAAGTTCACCGCTAGTCGATTCTTGAAGCTCTGCAGCAGAACTGTTGTAACGGTCAGCAGGCTGACGGATAAGTTCTGAAACCGTACCAGTCACACCGTTGTATTCAAGGTATTTACCGTCAGCAACTAATGCGAAAGGTCCTACGCGCACCACTTCTTTTGATACTTTCTGGCCACCCGCTTCAACTACGTCAGTAGTGAATTTGGTTACTTTACCTGACTCAGTCATTTCACGTTGCATTTCAAACCATACACGCTCAATTTCTTCGATAGAGGCAAGCTTTGAGCTAGAGCCCATGTCTTGAGCCATCTTATCTAAGAAGTCTGAGCGGCCTGAGATTTGCGCCGATACTACTGAGTTATAGAATTTGTTTTTTGTGTCGCCTGCAATTTGCTGTAGTACACCGAACAATTCTTTTAATGAACCTAAACGTGTATCTAGTGCACCGTTAAGGTCAGCTAACTTGAATTCATTTTCTTCGAATTGCGTTTCAAGCTGTTCTGATTGAGCTAGCATTTGGTCACGACGAGCACGGGTGTCACGCAATACTTGATCTTGCTCAGCACGTTGAGCGATGAAATCGCGCTCACGTTGTTTGTTTTGCTCAGACTGGGCAAATTGACCTTCTTCTAGCTGCTTAAGCAGGGCATCAAGGTCCATTGCGCGGTCGTTCTGTGCTACTGCACCAGCGCTTAAGCTAAGGGCGACTAGGCCAAAAGCGATACGTTTTACTGAATTAAACATTCTCATCAACCTCTTAGTCTGTGATAGCCACTGGTAGCATTAATAAGTCTGGGGCAAGTTGTTTCTTCGCCATGCGCAGACCTTTTGTAATTTGTGTGCGGTAGCTGCTGTTTAGCTCTTCCCACTGGCGAGTTTGCTTGTTCCAAACACCTTGTGAACTAGCATCACGAGTTTGATAAATAAGCGCTGTGCGACCTAGGCGCAAAAACTCAACGTCACGCTCTTGACCATTAATAGTATGCAAACCACTGTAAGCTTCCATGGTGCGGCCGTAGTCCATCTCAACTTGGTACGCTTCCATTACACGACGGAATTTTTCAGATGCGGCAACATCTGCGCGGTCCATCATGGCTTTCAAATCCATTACGCGATTTTTACGTTCTTCAGGAAGGAAAGGTACGTCTAGAGCAATGAACTGCTCCATGCCGTCAATCATGCGCATCATCAACGGGGTGATCTGACGCTCAACAACCGATACTTCATCAATAGCGGCGTTCAAATCATCCATTTCTTGTTCTTGGCTATTAATTTGCTTACGAAGTTGGGTGTTATAAACATCCAAACCTTCTATTTCTTTCATCAATGTTTTGAATTGCTGAAGTTTGCTGTCAATCTGATCGGTGATACCGTTGATTTTTTCCTGCGACTTCGCAGCAGATTCATTAATTTTCGCCGCCTCATCGATAACGGGATTTAGTACTTCATCGTCTTGTGCTAGTACAGGTGTCGCCACAAGCGCGCCTGCAATAAGCAAAGAATTGATAAGCTTCATACATTCAAACCTTTAAAGTTAAAAGAAATCGGGATTACCGACTATAAAATTCTGGGCGTAGGATAGGAGTTTTCCATGACAGTTTTATTACACAACCGTCACATTCAGTAGACTATCGCGCAATAAAAAGCCCGGATAATTCCGGGCTTTTTAAATTAGAAGTCGTACTTCACGCTAGCGCTAATGCCTGTGCCGACGGTTTCACGGCGTAACAGTAGCCCTTCCTGTTCAATTTCTTTATCCTCGTTAAGGATATTTTGAAACTTAACCTTAATCGTAGTATTGAAATCTGGATAGTAGGTGTAAACAAAATCTAAAGAATGGAAAGGGTTTTCAATACCATCTTCAAATCCGCGAACACCTGGCGCAATAATACGTTCACCAAACGAGTTATACACCAATGAAGCCGAGTGCTCTCCATTGTCTGAATCCCAACCTAGTTGAAGGTTAGCAACCCACTCTGAATGGCCCACTAAACGACGCTGGTCATTAGTAATAGTCGCTGTAATAGTACCGCCATAAGCTTCACGAGCTTGCTGTGAGAACAAAGAGTCTTGATCACCGCTGCCAATAGTCACTTCTGAATCCGATACAGTCATGTTACCGGATATAAAGAAGTTGCTCATTGAATCGCTGACGAAGCTAAGGTCGTGTAAAAACTCGACTTCAAGCCCGTACAACTCACCTTCTTCACCGTTAGCGGTAAGTAACTGAGGTACACCCTCACCACCATCGAACTGAACCATCTCGATAGGGTTTTCCATGTCTTTATAGAATAATGCTACAGATACGTTATTCCCCTGAGACATATACCATTCCCAGCGAACGTCTATGTTCATTAGCTCTGTTTCTACCAAAGATGGTGAGCCACGAACAAGGAATTCGGTAAGCGGATCGATAAAGAATGTGGTGCTGATATCACGTAAATCAGGACGAATTAACGTTTGGCTGATGTTGAAACGATACTGCATTTCATCATTAGCAATATACGTCAACGCGAATGAAGGTAGGATGTCATCTTCGTTGTAAATACTATCAACAATTTCATCTGTCTCTGCTGCAAACTCATTCGAGTGTTCAACATAAGGGACTGAAATTTGCTGGAACTCTTCCCAACGTGCGCCACCACTTAGACGCCATTTCTTATCGATAAAGGCATCTACCATCAAGTAACCGGCAGTCAATTTACTTGCTGCAGAATACTTATCACCTTCACCGGTATTGTCTTGGAATAACGAGCTACCGGTTGAGCTTGCGTAGAAGTCTGGGTTATTAATATTTTCTTCTGAGAAAATATCATACAGACGGTTACCCACTTTAAACTCATCATTGATACCAAAATGACGAATAGCTAAATCGATATTAACGGCATCACGAGTTTTCTCGTAATAGTCGAAACCCGCTTTAATTTCAATATCATACCCGTCTCCATAGAAGGGGGTAGAGACATTAAAACCATAAGTATCAGATTCATCTTGAAGGCTTTGATATTGACGGTTTAAGTTAGTCCCTGAAGTATCATCAATACGTTCAAGCTCTAACGCACCTGCGTCGTCATAAAATAACTGGTAAGTGACTTCCATGATATCTGGCGCTTCACGTGAGGCACGACTTGTACCTGCATACCAATCAAAGAATACACCGTTAGCAATGTCAAGGAAGTTGTGGGTTCCTTTCAACTGTGACGATACCATTTCACGCTCTTCGAAAATGATATCCATACGGCTAAATTCTTCAACGCCTACCGTTGTTTCACTGTCGTCGAAGTATTCGCCATCGCGCAGGCGGTCGCGCATGTCATGCAGCATCATATTAACAAGTTCAATTTTGTGGTTGCTATTTAACTCGTAGCCCACGTTGAACATGCCGCTCCAACGAACATTTTGCTCGGTAGAAATCATGTCACGATATTTAGTAAAGCGCGGATTATCTTGTCCGCCACCAATATCATTACCCAATTGCTCTTCGGTAATTGACCATTCATTACTGTAAGAAACCGTCGCGAGAAAACCCAATACACTGTCATCGTCAAACGTGTAACGATTACCTAAGGTTGCGCCAAAATTGAAGTCTGGGTCGGCAGACTTACTTTCAGGGCCAATATCCCAATTGAACGAATTTAGTATTTCTTGTGTTTGCGCTAACGTGCGTGAAGAATCACCTTCAAACCCATCTGAACCAGAAGCCGCTAGGTTCGATGCTATGATAGACGGTAAGGCACGTGTTCCATCATCTCGTCCAGTCCAATCGTCGCTTCCACCGTCGTAGAAAAAACCATCGTTACTGTTTTCTGAATTCCAACCTGCTCCACCGGACACACTGAAAACAAATTCAGTAGGGATAGATTTAGTGCGAATATTAACGTTACCGCCACCAAAATGACCAGGCATATTGGGCGAAAACGATTTTTGAACGTTCAAGCTTTCAATGATGCTTGAAGGGAATAAATCTAGCGGAACCACCGAACGCGTTGGATCAGGGCTAGGTACTGTCATACCATTTAACTGTGTACTTGAGTAACGTTCACCCAAACCACGAACGTAGATGAACTTGCCATCTACCAATGTCAATCCAGTTACACGGCGAAGTGCCGCCGCAGCATCACCATCACCGGTACGTGCAATTTGATCTGCACCCATGATATCGGCAACAAACGCTTGGTTTTGACGTTCTTGCATTACCGCTGTTGCTGTCCCTTTTAATCGGGTTCCTGTAGCAACAACTTCTTCAATCACTTCATCTTCTGATTGTTGCGCCATTGCCGTGGTAGACAATAAGCTTGAACCTAGAATAGTAGAAATGGCAAGCGTCAGACTACCTAACTTGAATATTGACGATTGATTATTTTTCATTATGGAAACTCCTATGGGACTGTGGTTAGGAAGACCTTTCAGCACAAAAGCTAAGGCGCGCAAGCGCCTTAGCTTCAATGAATGATGAAAGTTTATTAGTCTTCAAGACCTACAGTTACCCAGCCTAGCGTCCAGTTAGCTTCGCCATCGAATGCACCTTTATAATCTGTGCTATCGAAGAAGCTATCTAGCGTAGACGCATCAAAACCAGAACCAAGTAACGCTGAATCACTGCTTGGAACATAACCGGTTGCATCATCGAAACTTAGCGCGTCAATGTCTGCTACAACGGTGTTACCGTCTTGTGCTTCAAACCATTCTTGGGTTGTTGCCGTACCAATTACGTCAGAACCAAATGCGCTGGTAGACTCACAAGCCACTGTAGAGTGAGTAACAGTAAGTGAAGCATCTGCTGCGTTTGCAATTGATTCATCACCGTTAACGCGTAGGCAGTTGCTGTAGTCAGCGCCGCCAGTTACTACTAAGTTCTTAATGGTTCCTGCGGTACCGTTGCGAAGACGTACGCCGTTGGTATCTGTAGAACCAATAATGGTTACATTAGAAACAGTAGGCGTTGTTAGTGGTGTCCAAGTAGGGTTATCTTCGTTGTTGTCAGCTTCAAATGCATTGTCGCCGCCATTAAGGCCCTGCTTGATAAGCACGTACTGTGCTTTACCCGTCCAACCGAAAGACCAATCTAGTGAGTCATCACCAATGGCAGTTAGCACTAGGTGACTAACGTTTACCGAGCCACCGAAGAACTCAACACCATCGTCTAAGTTTTCGTGCACTTGGATGAAGTCTACTTCTGTACCACTGCCAACACCTGCGAATGAGATACCGTTTAGTTCATCACCAGCAGCAAGTGCTTTACCTGCATGCTTAACAATAACGTAGCGGAAAGTACCAGAGCTATCTTCTGCATCAGCGCCGCCGTATAGACCAGCATCACCTTCAGCAGATACACCACATGATGCTAATTCCGCATCTGAGGTTGCGTCGTCGTCGCCTGTGTTACACAAGTTAGTAGGTGCATTACCTAAGATAACTAGGCCACCCCATTGACCGATAGTAGTTTCGCCACCCGTCATATCTTCAGATGAGGTGAAAGTGATAGGCAATGTTGCAGTACCAGACGCTTCCATTTTCGAACCGCGGCGTACTACTAAGAAATCGTCGCCATCTTCACCAAATACGGTAGTACCGCGTTGGATATAAAGCGTAGCGCTATCAGCGTTATCGTTACCTACAGCAGTGCGGCCTTTAATCAACCAATGAGCATCGTTGGTTAAAGAAACGTCTGCGGTAAAGATAGTATCAGCGGCTAGCTGATACACTGGCTTGTCAGTAATCGCGGCAAAGCTGCCTGAAACGTCAGTGGCCAAACCTTGCTCAAATGCGTTAGTCACATCAGAAGGAATTGAGTCGTTAACAGCAACAGTCCAACCGTCCATCCAGTTGTTTTCGCCGTCAAATGCACCGATGTAGTCAGTTGATGTGAAGAAATCACTGTCTGCAGACATGTCAACACCAGCGCCTAGCAATGGAGAACCAGAGCGAGGTGTGAAGCCATCGGTAGAAAGCATTAGTGCGTCAGCCGTTTGTACACTGTTTCCAGTTTGGCCAGTAAACCATGCTTCTGTTGAACCACCGCCGATTTCATCAGAACCGAAGTTGTCGTCAGTTTCACACGCAACTATTGAGTTTTCTACTGAAAGCGCACCAGACTCTGCATTCGCGATAGATTCAGCACCGTTAACACGTAGGCAATTTGAATAGCCTTCACCCGCAGTAACCACTACGTTACGCAGTGCACCTGCGGTACCATTACGTAGACGCACACCGTTTGTACCCTCGGCACCAACAATAGTTACGTTCGAGATAGTTGGGCTAGTAAGCGGCAACCACGCAGGGTTATCTTCGTTGTTATCCGCTTCGATAGCGTTATCGCCACCCGCAGCCGATTGCTGGATATAAACATTTTGTGCGTTACCAGTCCAACCAAATGACCAATCAAGTGAATCATCGCCAATATCAGTCAACACAATGTTACGAACGCTTACTGTACCACCGAAGAATTCAACTCCGTCATCTAGATTTTGGTGAACTTGGATAAATTCAACTTCAGTACCAGAACCAATACCTGCAAATGAAATTCCGTTTAACTCGTCACCTGCCGCTAATGCGCGACCTGCATGCTTAACAACAATATAGCGAAGCGTACCTGAGTTATCTTCAGCATCTGCACCACCGTAAAGCCCTGCATCACCTTCCGCTGCTACACCACATGCTGCTAATTCAGCGTCAGAGGTATCTGAATCGTCACCCGTGTTACATAAGTTAGTAGGTGCATTACCAAGAAGTACCAAACCACCCCATTGACCAATAGACGTTTCTTGACCTGTTAGGTCTTGAACCGACGTAAAGGTAATTGGCGCGTTGGCCGTACCCGCAGCTTCAATTTGAGAGCCACGACGCACTACTAAGAAGTCATCGCCTTCTTCACCGAAAACGGTTGTGCCTTGTTCAATGTAAAGTACCGCGTTGTCTGCGTTATCGTTACCAACAGCTAAGCGACCTTTAATTAACCAGTAAGCATCGTTAGTTAATGTTACATCACTGGTTAGTGTTGTATCTTCAGCAAGTTCATAAACTGGCTTGTCAGTTAATTCTGGGAAGTTAGCTGATACATCTGTCGCAAGGCCTTGCTCGAAAGCAGTCTGAATATCAGTTGGGAATCCACCGTTTACACCAACCGTCCAGCCTGTAGTCCAGTCTTCACCAGCAGGGTCAAATGCGCCAATGTAGTTTCCACTGTTTGCTAAAGGCGAAGCTGACGTAGGGAAATACCCGTTATCTTCAAAAAGAAGTTCAGAAGGTGTTAGTACACTATTGCCGGTTTGGCCTTCGAACCACGCTTGCGTAGAATCGCCACTAATTTCATCTGAACCAAAGTTGTTTGCGGGGGTTTCACAAGCAACTACCGAGTTAGTGATTGAAAGCTCACCAGACTCTGCATTCGCGATTGACTCGTCGCCATTTACGCGCAGGCAGTTAGCCGCTAATGTAGAGCCGGTAACGACTACATTAGATAGCACCCCTGCTGTACCGTTACGTAAACGAACGCCGTTAGTACCGTCGGCGCTTACAATGGTTACGTTAGAAACAGTTGGCTTGGTAAGTGGTAACCATGAAGGGTTATCTTCATTGTTATCCGCTTCAATAGCGTTGTCGCCACCGTCTGCAGATTGCTGAATATAAACGTTAGTTGCACTACCCGTCCAACCGAAAGACCAATCTAGAGAATCGTCACCAATGTCTGTTAGCACTACATTGCTTACGCTAACCGTACCACCGAAAAATTCGATACCGTCATCAAGATTTTGGTGAACTTGAATGTGATTAACTGTTGTTTCAGAACCGATACCAGCAAATGAAATACCGTTTAGTTCATCACCAGACGCCAAGGCTTTACCAGCATGCTTAACAACAACATATTCTAGTGTACCAGAATCATCTTCTGCGTCGTTTCCGCCGTACAAGCCAGCATCACCTTCCGCAGACACACCACAAGACGCTAGTTCGTCGTCAGACGTTTGGTCATCGTCACCTGTGTTACAAAGGTTAGTGGGTGCATTACCTAGTAATACCACACCACCCCATTGACCAATTGATGTTTCTTCACCAGTAACGTCTTGAATAGATGTCATTACAATTGGCGCTGAAGATGAACCAGACGCTTCAATTTGTGAACCACGGCGTACTACTAAGAAGTCGTCACCGTCTTCACCGATAACGGTTGTACCTTCTTCAATGGTAAGTACTGTTGAATCTGCGTTGTCGTTACCAACTGCCGTACGCCCCTTAATGATCCAGTGCGCATCATTGGTTAACGTCATGTCTTGCGTTAACACTAAATCGTCATCTAAGCGATAAACAGGCTTATCAGTAATTGTAGAGAATTCGCTTGATGCATCAGTCGCCAAGCCTAATGAAAATGGCGTATCAACATCAGGGGTAGTTGGCGTAGTTGGGGTAGTCGGCGTGGTAGGAGTCGTTGGCGTTGCAACAACTTCGTCACCTTCATTAATATTTATATCGCCACCGCAACCTGCAAGAACAAGTGCAGTCGTGATTGCACTGATCTTAAAAACATTACGAATTTCCATTAAATTCTCCAGTTAGATCTTAGTTTGAATTTCAAAGTCCGGTAGAGATTAAATGAGAAGGGTGACATTTTTGTTACAAATGTGGATTCACACTGAAATTTTTGGAACTTTTATAAAATCAGTTAACACCTTAAATTTTGTCTTGTTTTTTATATTGTTAGTGAGAGATTGAAGGGGCGAACCGGGTGGTTATATTGACAAAGGGACTAATTTTTATCTCGAAACCACTTAGTTATGACGTTTTTATTACCAGCTGTTACAGGCTCAGCATAATGAAGCGTATTGAAGTTAGGCTCCCCTGTGTTCGTCAGATTATTCCATAGGAGTGCTGTGCCTCGATGGGGTTTTACCGATACACCCATTTTTGTAAAATGAGTATGGCCTCCTTCCATGCCATCATCTAAGTAAACCATGCAAGTCCATGTTCGTTGACCTCGCCGCTTTGCGTGTTCTAAATATTGCGGCGTACCTGGGGGAAAGAAATCAAAATGCGGTTTAAAGTATTGACCCTGCTCATAATGCTGAGCTTGTATAACTTCTTTTTCTCCTATGCCCAAGCCTAAAAAATTGACGATGCGGCTATCTATTGAGGTAACTAGTGCGCTGTCCATAAAGGCGAGTTCGCAAGTTGACGATGTTCTGATCCCTTTTGCAGAGGGCGCCCCTGTCAGTTTTGAGGGCGAAAGCTTGCTAGAAGAAAGGTCGATTACAGCATGGCACTCTTCTGCCGATAAAAAGTCATCTACACGATAAAGCTGAACTTCCTTTTCATCGCACAAACAGGTCACATTATTAATTGAAGGCTGATGTAAAAATGCGGGCGTTGCGAGCTTGCGATAAAACTCTACATCTCGGTCGAAAACATAGTTTGAAGGTAAATTACGGCCTAAAAGCCGACGAACTGTATCTGCATCAAACCCATTTAGCGTTAACTGCTCTGTAATCACGGGAAGTGCTGTGCCTGCGAGAAGGTTTTTAACTACCCAATTTTTCCAGCGTGATGAAACATGCTCCACGGTTATTCACCTGTTTGATACAAATTAATCGACCAACCTACGCTGCCTTAAGAGCATATCTTCACGAATTGGAAAGTACCCATCACGCGCGACTTGTTCTTGCCCTTGTTCAGATAGAATATAACGCAAAAACTCTCTTTCAAGGGTAGGCAGTGGCTCACCAGGTTTTTTGTTTATCACCAAATACAAGAAGCGCGAGAACGGATAAGACTCACTACGAACGTTATCTATGGTAAGTGGCACTAACGAATCTTTCGTTTCACCTAACGGCAGCGCCCGCACCCCTGCGGTTTTGTAACCATAGGCCGCATAACCCATAGCGCCTTTACCTGAGGCGACAGAAAGTACCACTGAAGCCGACCCAGGCTGCTCGTTTACCGTATTTCTAAAATCACCGTCACACATGGCTATGATTTTAAATAATCCATAGGTTCCTGATACCGAGTTTCGCCCGTACAAGCGAATTGGGGCGCGATAGCCATTAGCATCAATGCCTAACTCTGACCATTTATTGATTGGCCCATCCCCACCGCAAAATTGTGTTTGAGAAAAGATAGAATCGACTTGCTTCAGGGTAAGGCCTTGTAGCGGGTTTCTGCGTTCCACAAAAATAGCGATAGCATCCATCGCAACCTTAAGGACTAAAGGCGGGTAACCGTGCTTGCGGGTAAAATCGCGAATTTCACTAGGCTTTAATTCTCGGCTCATGGGGCCGATAGTGGCTGTACCTTCAATAAGCGCAGGGGGCGCAGTAGAAGACCCCGAGGCTTGAATTTGGAAACCCACCTGCGGATAGAGGGCTTTGAACTCTTGCGACCAAAAGGTCATTAAATTCGCGAGTGTGTCTGAACCTACCGAGGTGATCTTTCCTGCCACCCCAGGTTGGCGTTCATACTCTAGCTCATGGGTAGTTTCAGCCCCCAACGAGCCTGATACAAGAAGCAAAACGGCCACATTGCACGAGGCGATGAATTGCTTTATTCGCATTCAAATTTGCTCCGCAATTAACTCTTTATCAAGCACAAAGGAAAACTGACTGCCCTCACCTAAGGTACTGGCAATGTCTAAACGGGAATTGTGATGGCTAAGTACGTGCTTTACTATCGACAAGCCTAATCCTGAGCCACCAGTCTTGCGAGACCGTGCTTTATCGACACGGTAAAAACGCTCGGTAAGTCGATTAAGGTGATTAGACTCAATACCATCGCCATTATCATGAACGGCAAATTTAGCCCCTTCCTCGTCACCATGCCAATATACATGAATTTCTCCACCAGGTGGAGTGTAGTGCACGGCATTGAATACCAAGTTAGAACAAGCACTTCGCAATTCGGTTTCAACCCCAAATACTTTTAGTTCGGTATCAATATGAAATTCAATATGGTGCTGTTTTTCTTTATTAAGCGCCTGCGCTTCTCGCTCTATCTGAGACAGTACCGTAGGAATATTCACTACGTTTTCATAAATGCGTTCAGAGCTGGCCTCAATGCGAGACAACACTAATAAATCTTCAATCAAATTTTGCATACGATGAGTTTGCGCGGTCATTTCCTTCATGGCTTTTTGCATAAAAGGATCGGCCGACTCATCCACCGGCAAAATTTCTAAATACCCATTAATTACCGTAAGCGGCGTTCTTAATTCATGTGACACATTGGCGACAAAATCTTTACGCATGGCCTCTAACTGAGAAACACGGGTAATATCACGCGCAATTAATAAAAGGTGTTCGTCACCATAAGGCATAACCCGATATTCAAAGGTTTTATGCGGGTTAGTGGGTGATGGTACTTCAATAGGATATTTGAAATTTCCAGCATGGAAGTACTGAATAAACTCTGGGTGGCGTAGTAAATTATCGAGCCTTCTGCCCGCATCCTGTGGCCACTTCAAGCCCAAATCCAGCCGGGCTAAGCGGTTACACCAAATAATACATGCTTTTGAATCCACCACTACCGCGGCATCGGGTAAGGCTTCAGAGCCCTCACGAAATCGCTTCACGAGTTCACCTAGCTCTTTACGCTTATTTCTGTTTCTGCGCTGCAGGTAATAAATGCCTTCGTAAATATGTTCCCACACACCACGCACGGTGGGTGGTGACATTTTACGACTATGCCACAACCAGCGGTTAAGCTTGTATAAATGCCAATAGTTGAAGATAAGCAGCAAGGTGGCGCCAATGGCTACAGCAAATAACATGTCATTCATATACCAACCGATTAGCGCGAATACCAAAAGGTATAGCACTAGTCGAAGGGTACTTCTCAGCCATGAGAACGGGTAGTACATAGTGAATGCGCCCTGAAACAGTGAAACGCGGAGAGCGAAGAGACGCTATCGGCGTCTCTTATCCGCTGGGAATTTAGAGTTTGGTAGAGAAACGGTAACCGGCTCCACGCACGGTTTGAATCATAGCATCATGCCCATGACGAGAGATAGCTTTGCGTAAACGTCTGATATGCACATCAACGGTTCTATCTTCCACATATACATTCGTCCCCCAGACATTGTCGAGTAATAGCTCACGGCTATAAACGCGCTCTGGATGGGTCATGAAGAAGTGAAGAAGTTTAAACTCGGTTGGACCCATGTCTAACGGATCTTCATTGGCCATAACGCGATGAGACACAGGCTCAAGTTTCAAGCCGTTAAATTCAATAGGCTCTTCATTTGATGTAGGCGTTACTCGTCGCATCACCGCTTTTATTCGAGCAATAAGCTCTTTAGGTGAGAACGGTTTGGTGACGTAATCGTCAGCACCCGCATCAAGACCGCGAATTTTATCTTCTTCTTCGCCTCTTGCGGTAAGCATGATCACTGGGATATCACGAGTGAACTCATGTTGCTTTAAACTCTTGGCCAATTGAACGCCGCTTCCACCAGGTAGCATCCAATCGAGTAAGATTAAATCTGGGTAAGGTTCACATATTTTTTCTTGCGCTATATCGTAATCTTCGGCTTCAATAATATTAAAACCAGATTGCTCTAACACAAACTTAAGCATTTCACGGATGGGCGCTTCGTCCTCAACCACCAAAACTGTACGAGACATTATTATTTTCCTGCTCATCACAAAACGCCGCTATTATTAATGTGCACTGTGACACTTTTATTAAAACGATTACATTAATGTGTCAAGTTTTCTACAAAGATGGGTCGTATTTTCTTCATAGCGCTTGCTTGTTTATTCATACATTTACGCATATTCTTGGCAATGAAGGTAAAGTAAATTATAGACAGAGGAATGTTGTTCAATGGCGGCGGTAAAAACTGGGTTATCAAGAAAACTGCTGACACGAGTGCTCTCTGTATACTTCATTCTTACGCTTATTGTTACCGTTGGACAGATTTTTACCGAGTATCTAAGTACCAAAGATCATGTCGAAGACGAATTACAAACTTTAAAAAATACCTTCTCAACCAGCTTAACCCGTGCCCTGTGGGAATTGAACAGCGAACAAGCTAGCTCAATAGCAGAGGGGTTATTAGAACTTCCTATTGTTGAAGGTGTACAAGTTAGGGATGAAAATGGCAATCAAATTGCCGACTACGGTTTAAGCATTCAGCGTCCCCGCTCTCCTATCGAAGAAGAACTTATTGAAGACCACCCGGGTGGGATTTTCAGTTATAGCTTTCCATTAATATTTAAATTTTCAGGACGAGAATCGACCGTAGGCGATGTAACGCTCTACTCAAGTTTCGATACTATTTTTGGCCGTATCGAAATTGGCATCTTTTTTCTTATTGGAAATGCGTTAATAAAAACCACCTTTTTGGTGTTTCTTTTTATGACCGCGTTTCGCACCATGTTGTCCGAACCCTTGGCTGAAATAATTCATCAAATGGAAGGATTTGATCCGCTTCATCCCGATGAAAGCAAGCTTTCAGTCAAAATAAGTGACGATAATGAGTTATTGCAATTAAAAGAATCGTACAACAATGTTATCGACGATTTAATCGTATCTAATGGTAAGTTGACCAATGCTCAAAGCCAGCTATCGCATGCCAATAAAAAGCTAGACGATCAGAATCTTATTTTAGAGCAAGAAGTCGCTAAGAAAACCTCTTCGCTTTCTCAAATTATGCTTAGCCTTGAACAACAAAAAGACGAGCTTATCGCAAATCAAAGAGAGCTTCGTCAAGAGAATGAAAATAGGCAGTATATAGAAGATGAGCTTCGCAAAAAAAATTCGGAGTTAGCGAATTCAATGGGAAATTTACAACTCGCCAAAGACCAATTGGTCGAATCTGAGCGCATGGCCTCTCTTGGCGGTTTGGTAGCTGGGATTACCCATGACGTAAATACACCACTTGGCGTTGGCGTAACTGCCGCCAGCTTTTTGCAAGAGCGACTTAATAACTTAAAAACGAGTTTTGAAGAAAAAAGCCTGACTACAAAAAACATGGAAAACTTCATTAATGAAGCAGAACAAACGGCTAATCTCCTGTTAACTAACTTAAACAGAGCATCTGAGCTTATCGCCAGCTTCAAACAAGTGGCGGTGGATCAAACCAGCGAAACTGAACGAGAGATAAACCTTAACGATTACATTCGTGACATCATTAAATCACTTAAGCCAAGCTTCAAGCATAATAATCATGAAATAGTGGTTAGTTGCCCTGAAGATCTTTATATTCGCTGTGCACCAGGGGCCATTGCCCAAATTGTGACGAACATGATTGTGAACTCTTTAGTGCATGGTTTTGAAGACACTAACGATGGCAAAATAACGTTAGATGTGAGTACGGATAACAACACCATAGAAATGCGTTACCGTGACAACGGGAAAGGCTTGTCTAATGATGATTTAGATAAGTTGTTTGACGCCTTCTTTACGACTAAGCGAGGAGAAGGCGGCAGCGGGCTTGGCACACACATTATGTACAACCTTGTTACTCAGTCTTTATCTGGCCACATTGAAGCGCAAAGCAAACCTGGCGATGGCCTCCAATATACCATTCGCTTTCCCATGAAGGGCAAACCGGCTTAACAAAAAATCTCTATAGCTCCCGTACTATATCCGTTGCACCGCATTCGCTAGCTTGGTACGCTTGCCCACCATTTTTAAAAGAGATAGCCTCAAATGTGGTTTAAAAATATAAAAGCCTACCAAATTACACAGCCACTTTCCCTTGACGATGACGACCTAGAGCGCGTGCTAAGCGAGCAAGCCTTCCGTCCTTGTAAGAGTCAAGACTTGGCCACTATGGGCTTTGCCTCCCCTTTCTCCCAAGCCGGCAAACAAGGCACTATGTTTCAGCGTGTTGGGCAACGTTACTGGCTTACCGTTAAGAAGCAAGAAAAGCTACTTCCCGCCGCGGTAATTAATGCCGAACTGGACGACATGGTTGCCAAAATTGAAATGGAAACCGGTTCGCCTGTCGGTAAAAAGGCTAAAGCCGATCTTAAGCAGGAAATTCAAACTCGCTTGTTGCCTCAAGCGTTTACTAAAAACACTTACACCCATGGGTTTATTTCGTTAGAAGATAACCTTGTGGCTGTTGATGCCTCTGCCGATGGCAAAGCTGAAGCCTTTTTGGCCCTAGTTCGAAAAGCCATTGGCTCACTACCGGTTGTGCCTTTAGCCCGCCACAGTTTGCAGTCTGAACTGACTCACTGGCTGACTGACTCAGCGCCAGATGGCATAGCACTACTTGAAGAAGCCGAGTTCAAATCTACAGATGATGCTGGCAGTATTATTCGCTGTAAAAACCAGCCGCTTGATAGTGATGAAATCACGATTCATTTGGATGCAGGTAAGCTGGTACAAAAAGTGGCGTTTGAATATCAAGATACCCTAACGGCAGTTATTGCTGAAGATGGCTCGTTAAAGCGTATTAAGTTTACCGATAGATTAAAAGAAGAGACTGAAGACATTCCTAAAGACCAAATTGAAGCACGCCTAGATGCTGAATTTGCGTTAATGTCTGCAGAGCTTTGTACTTTGCTAAACTTCTTGCGTGAAACGCTCAACTTGAATGACGCTAACACCTAAACCGTGTTTAACTAGCGTGAAATTAATACGTGTTGAGCAGTGCCCCATGGGTATTGCTCAACATTTTGTTTATCTTTGCCACCCGTTAGTTACCCGCTTCACCTCTAATCACTTGCCTGCCAGCTGCCTTTACAGCACCGGGTAGTGGATAATATTAATAAACTGGGTTTCCCCACTTTCATCTTTATAGCCATGCGCTTGATCGGCATCTATTAAATACTGCTCGCCGGCTTTGATGGTTTTACACTCATTACCTTGCCACAAGGTTAACCTGCCTCCAATGCAATGAATATGTTCAGTAACCCCACTTTGATGGGCCGTAGAGCGTTGCTCATGAAAATGCGTTAAGGTAATTTCAAACACCTCAAAACCTTTGTTTACATCAAACGGAAAAAGGGTTTTCACTTGCATGTTTGGGTCGTGAATAAAGCCGTGATTAACATCGAATTCAGATTGTGCGTTTGCCGCAATAAAGGAGGAAAACGAAGCATTCAACCCAGTCGCAATTTTCCACAAGGTAGCGATAGTAGGGCTTGACTCTTGCCGCTCTATTTGGCCTAACATGGCTTTAGACACACCGGTTAACGTGGCGGCTTTATCAAGAGACAAGCCCATATCACCACGCAACTGCTTTAAACGCGCAGAAATACTTAACGAAAAGTCTCCCGCCTGTAGTGCATCGCTATTGGTCTTCATCATTTACTGCTTCTTGTCACATTCTTACAAATAGAGTCGATTTAGCATTTTAATGCAAAACGCCTTGTGCGCTATAACGCACAAGTGTAGAGTTAACTTATTGTGTACGTTATAACGCACACAGTATGAAGTAGTTTAGGTTTAGGTTCAAATGGTTGGGGCAAAGATGAAATCAGAATGGCAGATTAGCCACATTTCTTCAGGATTAACGGCAGTCACCGTTGGCTATAGCAGTGCTGTTGTTATTGTTATTGATGTTGCCCGTAAAGCGGGGGCAAGCCCTGATATGGTCATTAGTTGGCTTCTCGCCTTAGGCCTAGGCATGGGCATTTCCTGTATTTTCTATTCTTGGCTAATGAAAATGCCTGTCGTCACCGCCTGGTCGACCCCTGGTGCGGCCTTTTTATTAGGTAGCGTGGAGCAGTACACCCTTCCTGAGAGTATTGGCGCCTTTATTATCTGCGCAGTGCTTTCGCTGGTTACCGCGCAAAGTCGCAGTTTGCTCAATCAAATAAGCCGCATTCCGGCTAGTATCTCATCGGCGCTACTGGCAGGTATTCTATTGCCTATCTGTATATCGATATTCACTGATGTAGAACAACACCCCTATATTGTTGCCAGTTTTCTGGCTATCTATCTTGTTGGAAGCCGATTTTTCCCTCGCTACCTTATGTTGTGTTTACTGGCTGTTTCTATTGTCACTAGTAGCTTCTTAAACGGTGAAATCCCGTTAACTCTCTCACTACCCACTCCCGTGTGGGTCAGCCCTGAGTTTTCAGTTACCGCCGCCATTGGGCTTGCCGTTCCTTTGTACATTATTACTACCCTTTCTCAGAATTTACCCGGCATTGCGATACACCATTCCCATGGTTACCACCCCGACCATAAAACAGTGCTAAGTGGCATTGCCATATTGCAGGGGGTGCTAGCGCCATTTGGCGGGTTCACGTTCAATCTTGCGGCAATAACCGCGGCCTTGTGCATGGGGGAAGAAGCAGATAAAGATAAAAGTCAGCGTTATAAAGCGGCCATCGCCGCAGGTATTGGTTACCTATTTATGGGGCTACTTGCGTCTGTTGTGGTGGTTTTGTTCGTTTCAATGCCCCCGATTGTAGTGCATTTACTGGCAGGTCTTGCGCTGCTGTCTACCTTGCAAGCCGCCTTGGTCAAAACCGTAGAGAGCGACAAATACCGTCACGCTGCCTTGGTCACTTTTTTATGTACGGCATCAGGCTTTAGTCTTCTATCCATCACGTCAGCGGTGTGGGGCCTTTTACTTGGCTTATTGTTAATGTTGGTTGAAAGCAACAAACAAAAAAGCCGAACATAAGTTCGGCTTCAGATAATCCTGCTTTACTAACATTATGCTAGTAAGGTGTTAGGCAAATATTTGTTTCGCCGCACCGGCAAGATCGGCAAATTCATCTGAGTGAAGTATCGCCACATCATCAATAACATCACGCTGTATGGCTAAGTTCAAAACCGCGTCTTTTTGACTGTCCATTGCGCCAGAAACGGCAGCGCCAACACGAACGAAATCTATGTAGGTAACCTGTTCAGGTATATAGCTCAAATCTTTCCAGCATTTGGCTACACTCACAAACTCTTCACCAAAGCCCCATTCTCGCATGATGCTAGCGCCAATTCGGCCCGCTAGCTTGTCGATGGCCACTTCTAAAAAGGTTGGATTCGCAAACACTTCAGGATGTCTTTCTGCTTCGGTCAGGATAGGCAATACGCCAATGTTATGGGTTAACGCTGTTAGCGTCATAATATCCATACTCATTTCACGCTTTTTCGTGCGCGCGATATAAAGCTGCATTACCGCCATTGAATTAGCCACGATATTAACGGTATTCGCCCACTCTTTTTGTAGATAGGCACTCACTACATCATTTTTAGAAACGAACAGCTGTTCCATGGCAAGCGCGGTTGAAATATTTTTGATTTGGCGTAACCCAATACGAGTTACCGCTTGGCTGATAGAATTTACTTTTATACTCCGGCCCATGTAAGCGCTGTTCGCAATTTTAATCATTCTTGCGCTTAGCGAGGGGTCTTGTCCGATAACATCACCCATAGCACTTAGGTTGATATTAGGATCATCCGCTGACTTTCTCACTTTTAAAGCAATAGCCGGTAACGTAGGAAGTACGAGTGTGTCGTTTGTTATTTTTTCAACAAGAATTGTTGAGAGCGCATTTTGTGTAGACATATACCTACCCTTAGATATGTTTCAAATAGCCACTAAAAGGCAATGAATTTAAGATACCCGCGGTTACACTGTAATCCTTGTTTGCGAGTAAATGACCAAGTTGCAGTTGCTCAGAGACTTACTATTCCACTATACGCTACACATATGAAAAGCATAGCTTTATGATAGCAGGAAATCATATTCCCCTTATGTTATAACCTTTATTAAGCTTAAGTTATATTGAACCTTTTACTAACTCAACATTGAATATGCATTATTACGCGTTGTGAATAGTGTAGTACATATGCCTTTACATGAAACCTTGATACACATCAAAACGCTGCTCGCTAACGTGTTAGTTTATTGTATATTCTTATCCTGCCAATAAATCTAAAACAGAAACCTTTATGATGAAATTATCACCTAAACATTACTCTACTCTTGCCGTGGCAGTTGCCACAAGTTTATTTATGAGCGCCTGCTCCAAGGCACCAGAAGAAGGCATATCAAAAGCAAACCCTTCCGTAGAGGCTTCGCATACCACATCATCAGATAGCACGCTTCTTGTGAATGAGTCTAGGCTATCTATTTATCATCCCGTTGAATTGACCAGTGATTTATCCCATTTAAGCGACAATCAACAAAAGATGATAGGTTTGCTCATAGATGCGTCTAAAATAATGGACGACTTATTTTGGAAACAGGCCTTCTTCGGCGATAAAAATGCGTTTTTAAATAGTATTGAAAACGACGACGTTAAACACTTTGCTTCAATCAACTATGGGCCATGGGACAGATTGAACGGCGATAATGCGTTTCTTTCAGGCTATGAAGAGAAAGCCCTAGGTGCTGAATTTTATCCTCACAACATGACAAAGGCTGACTTCGCGACCGCCACGTTCGATGACAAACAAGGCTTATACTCGTTGGTGAAGCAAGATGAAGCTGGCAACCTTTACTCTGTGCCCTACTCTGAGGCGTACAAAAGTGAACTCACCGCTGCATCAAAGATTCTTAAAGAGGCTGCTGAACTTGCCGAAGATCCAAGCTTTAAAGCCTACTTAACCCTGCGCGCACAAGCATTACTTACCGACGATTACTTAGCCTCGGACATGGCGTGGATGGACATGAAGACAAACCCTGTAGAGTTGGTAATTGGCCCAATCGAAAGCTATGAAGACCAACTATTTGGTTATCGCGCCGCCTTTGAAGCCTACGTTTTGGTAAAAGATTTAGCGTGGAGTGAAAAACTCGCAAAATACGCTGCTTTTCTTCCAGAGCTACAAAAAGGTTTGCCTGTACCTGCCCAGTACAAAGCGGAAGTACCTGGCTCCGACGCCGACTTAAACGCCTATGACGTTGTGTATTACGCGGGGCATTCAAATGCTGGCAGTAAAACCATTGCGATCAACTTACCTAATGATGAGCGTGTACAGCTTGAAAAAGGCACCCGTCGTTTGCAACTTAAAAACGCGATGCGTGCCAAGTTCGACAATATTCTTATTCCTATTGCGGATATGTTAATTGCACCTGAGCAACGTGATCATATTACGTTTGATGCGTTTTTTGCTAACACCATGTTTCATGAAGTGGCGCATGGCTTAGGTATAAAAAACACCCTTGATGGTAGCGATACGGTAAGAGGCTCACTTAAAGAACACGCCTCGGCATTAGAAGAAGGTAAAGCTGACATTTTGGGTCTTTACATGATTCAAAGCTTGCTTGAAAAAGGCGAAATTTCAGAGGGTACACTTGAAGATTACTATGTCACTTTTATGGCCGGCATTTTCCGCTCAGTACGTTTTGGGGCCTCTAGTGCGCACGGTAAGGCGAATATGATTCGCTTTAATTTCTTTGCACAAGAAGGCGCTTTTGAGCAAACCGAAGAAGGTGTTTATCGCGTTAATGTTGAGAAGATGGGCGCAGCAGTCGCCGCATTATCTGAGCTTATTTTAACCCTGCAAGGTGATGGCGACTACGATGGTGTTGCAGAACTTGTAGCCAATATGGGCGTGATTAAACCACAGCTAGCAGCAGATTTAGCGCGCTTAGAAGCGGCAAACATCCCTGTCGATATTCACTTCGAACAAGGTAAAAAGGTACTTGGTTTGAACTAACCACTATCTATCGATAAGCGGTTCATTAAACACTAAGCCAGTTAGTTGCCTGTGTTAAGCAACTGACTGGCTATTTAACTCACCATTCTACGTTGAGTGGTGAGTTAAAACGTTTTTCATTCTAAGGGCTTTTACGCTAAACCCTATCTATTCCAAACGCTTTGCGGTATCAGTATATGGCGGCCAGCCCATGATTTTACCGGCTAGCACATGTAAGTGTATGTGGTACACCGTTTGCCCACCAAACTCATTACAGTTCATTACCGTGCGGTAACCCTGCTCATCTACGCCTAATTCACCCGCGACCTTTGCAGCCACATAAGATAGGTGCCCTACGACTTCCCTGTCTTCTTTAGTGATGTCGTTAATGGTAGGAATAGCCTTTTTCGGGATCACTAAAAAATGCACCGGCGCTTGCGGATTTATATCCCTAAACGCCAACGAGATATCATCTTCATAAAGGATATCTGCTGGTATTTCTTTATTGATAATCTTCGTAAAAATAGTGTCTAACATTGCGTACTCCCTGCATCAATTATTGTAACCATACTACATTGTTTATGCTTTAAAAGAGGCGCTTTCCCTAGACAGGAATTCGCCTTATTGTATTACACCAACACAGTCATTTGCGACCCAGTCTTCTTTGCTCTTGAGTTTATAGGAACAACTTATGCAAAAACGAACCAAAGCAAAATGACGCCTAACAGTAAGCGGTAAATCACAAATGGCAGCATACCAATTCGCGATATCCAGCTAAGGAAGAGGTAAATACATAAGTAAGCACTCACAAATGAGAACGCAGCGCCATAGAGCAACGCAGACCAATCAACGGCTTCGTTAGCTTGTAATAAATCAAGAGTGGCAAGTAAACCGGCGCCCAAAATAACGGGAATAGACAGTAAAAACGAAAAGCGCGCACAGCTCTCTCTATTTAAGCCCAGCATCAAACCTGCTGTCATGGTAATACCCGAGCGAGAAGTACCGGGAATCAGCGCCAGTACTTGCGCTAGACCAATTAACAATGCTTGTTTCCAGTTAAGCGATGTTAATTCTTGAGTGCGTTTCGCGGTGGCGTCGGCATACCATAGGGCAAGACCAAAAATAATAGTGGTTGCGGCGATAACAAGGGCTGTTCTGGCATTAAGTTCTATCCAGTCTTTCATTACAAAACCAATAATCACAGCAGGTATAGTTGCGATAATCACATACCAGGCTAACTTACTGTCAGTGTTTTGCTCTTTTGTGAATCCCTTGGTAACCCAAGCCACTGTCATTTGTGCGATTTCTTGGCGAAAGTAAATCATTACCGCCAGTAAACTTCCCACGTGAACAGCAACGTCAAACGCTAACCCCTGACTTACCCAGCCAAATAGTTCTGCGGGCAGCAAAAGATGCCCAGAACTGCTGATAGGTAAAAATTCGGTAACGCCCTGAATAATGGCCAATATGATTATTTCGAACAGTGTCATTCCGTTGCTTAGCTCCAAGTAAAATTGATGGGCGAGAGTGTTTGTTTTTCTTTATCAAATGCCTGCCAAAGTGCCTCGTAGGTTTTGCCTTCAACAGGGTGGATTTCATTAGGAACCAATTCAGCTAACGGCCATAATACAAAGGCGTTATACAGAATCTCTTCCCGAGGTAGCACAACGGGTTCATGGGTAATTTGGTCATCGTACGTGAGTAAATCTAAGTCCAGTGTACGGGAACAAAATTTCTTTTCCCCGTGTTTACGGCCGTTGTCACTTTCAATCTGACGAAAGGTATCTCGCACTTCAATAATACTCATAGAAGTAACGGCTTTCGCCACTAGGTTATAAAAGGCACTGCCATCGAAGCCGACTGACTCACTCTCATATACCGACGAGTAACTAACGTCATCGAAATGCAGTTTAAGCGCTTTAATACTTTCTCGTATGTAGTGTTCTTTGTCGATATTGGAACCCACACTGATTAAAATGGTATGACGCCCCACTAGGACTTTTCCTGATACATAGCCACTGCCACCGTTTGGGCATTAGGTAGAATATTCGGCTTCACAATTTTAAGGCTGATGGCATGGGCCGGAAACATGGCTAATACCTTGTTCATTACCGCGCCGCCAAATGCTTCTAACAGCATAAAACGACTGTTTTTTCCTACCTCGGTAATACAATCAGCCACGTCGGCATAGTTAATGGTATCGTCGACATTATCTGACTGCATTGCGGCATCTAGGTTAGCGTCGAGTTCAACATCGAGCAACAGCGTGGTTAAACGCTCCCGTTCCCAATCATACACACCGATAAGGGTATCGACAGCCAGCCCTGTTATATATATTTTTCCCATAAACCTTTTCATTCTTATGACCATACTGGTCTTACTACCACGTTAACTTCTTCTCAAAAGGTGGTATATCACTTTTGAATGGAGTAGCTTTACGCTTTACGTTATTCGCCATGGGGCGATGGTGGCACAACTATACCGTTGTACTGCAAGTGGGGGCAACACGCACAATAGCATTCGCCCCATATTATTAGTGTAGATATACGTTTAGTGTACAAAGCAGCAGGTTAAAGTAGCAATAATGATACCGTTGGCCCTTTTAATGATTTGCGTAGCCTATTTGTTTGGCTCTTTATCGAGCGCGGTAGTTATCTGCAAAGCATTTTCTCTTCCCGATCCCCGCACTGCTGGTTCTAAGAACCCCGGCGCCACCAATGTATATCGAATTGGCGGCAGGATTCCGGCATTGCTGGTGCTAGTAATGGATATTTTAAAAGGGACTATTCCGGTTTATTCCAGCTACTTTTTGGGCTTAGACCCCGTGCTTTTAGGCCTAGTCGCTATTGCCGCATGTATAGGTCATATTTTCCCTTTATATTTTGGCTTCAAAGGGGGCAAAGCAGTAGCAACGGCCTTTGGTGCCATGTTACCCATTGGATTAGATTTAGCTGGCTTGCTTATTTTGAGCTGGGTTATAGTGGTGTTTCTTACCGGCTATTCCTCACTTGGCGCCTTGGTAGCAGTAAGCCTTGCCCCGCTTTTTACTTGGTTAATAAAACCCCTTTATACCGTTCCAGTCATCATGCTCTCTTTGCTGATTATCTTGCGTCATCGCGACAATATCAAAAGGTTAGTCAGCCGCTCTGAGGGCAAAATTTGGGACAAAGGCAACACCAAAGAGTGAGCAACCTTTCTTTAGCGTACATGTTTTATTTTCGCTCGGGCGTATGGTAAAGCTGCCCTAGCGTTATTCCTCTTTTAAACCTTCCCGAAGTACCTTAATTTCACCATCGATAGGGGCAAGTAAGGCCAAGCCCATAATTTCAGCAAGCGCTGGGTATATTTCTAGATTACTGAAAGCTGGAAGCATTTTACCTTGTTTAAACGAAGGCCCGGACGCCACAAATAGCCCGCCCATGTCTGGCAACGTATTGAGATAACCATGGCTACCTTTGCTCACATGAGTATCTCCTTCACTTTTAAACCGTGCAGGCGGGGCAGTTTCCATAATAATATCGCCGGTTCGCGCATTGTACTGTGCATGCCTGACATCGCGTTCAACGGAGGTAAGCAAGATGAATCTCCCTTCCGCTAACAACCGGAGGCGATTTTTTTCATCTTCAATTTGCTCATAGGTAACCTCTGGCTTAGCATATAAACGCACTTGCGCACCACTGTTAAGCACAGTGAAATAATCAGGAATATTTAAAGACTCAACCATAATCTGGTGGCTATCTTTGACGTTGGTCATACCGTGATCAGATACCACAACCAAATTAACGTCTATCGAAAGCGCATTTAATCGGTCGTACAATTGACCGATTAGCTTATCTACCTTTGCAACAGCCTCTTTTGTTTTCTCGGACATAGGCCCTTCGTCGTGACCCACAGTGTCAGTCAATGAAAAGTAGCCTGAGACAAAAAGTGGCCTTGCAGCTTCCGGCAGACTTAACCATTGAACAATTTGGTCTATCCGTTGTTGGTAATCTGCATGCTTCGAGTAGTGATAAAGATAAGAAGGCAGCGCTCCTGCTATTCTAGCGTCAGATTCAGGCCAGAAATAGGTTGCAGCTTTATGCCCCTGAAACTCGGCCAAATGCCAAAGCGGCATCGCAGTAATCCAGCTGCTATCGTCTTGCGCCTTCCCCATAGAATATTGTGCGTAGCTACCCTCTTTGCTGGGTCGCAACTTGTCATAAAAACGATTATCGACAATGCCGTGATGTATGGGGAGTAGCCCAGTCACAATAGAAATATGGTTGGGGAAAGTATTGGCGGGATAGACAGGTGTTAACGATGTGCTTCGAACACCAGCCTTAGCAATTCGTGCGAGATTTTTTGCATTGTGCAGCTCGATGTAATCATGTCTAAACCCGTCTAAAGATATAAGAACTACATGATTTTTGCTACTTTCAGCCGACTGGCTCGAGGCCAGATTCTTATGGCTAACCGCATTCTGATTAACGACGGTGTTATTAATTGCATGCTTATTATCTGCATGGGCACTAAAGGCCGCTAGCGACAACCAACTAGCGGTAAGTACCGCGCCAATAAACGGTATTGTGAGCCGAGCGCTATCACGGGAAAACACCACTAGATTTCCTACATGCTAAGTAAATTTATTTGCTACTTAGCATGCATGATAAAACCCTGTGATGACAACATTATTATACTGGCGCTAACGTATCCAGCGGCCAGCGAGGCTTAGCTTGTGAAGAAAGCCCCAATACTTCACCGGCTTTCAAACGCTGCATACCTGCATAAGCTATCATGGCGCCGTTGTCGGTACAGTACGCTAAGTTAGGATAGAAAACCTCACCACGTAAGTCGTCCATCAAGGTTTTCATTTGTGTACGCAACATGGTGTTCGCACTTACGCCACCGGCAATCACTAAGCGCTTCATACCCGTTTGCTTGAGTGCACGCTTACACTTAATAATAAGCGTGTCGATAACCGCTTCTTGAAATGCGTATGCAATATTAGCTTTGGTTTGCTCGTTGTCATCCGCAGCACGGATGGTATTAGCGGCAAAAGTTTTCAAGCCGCTGAAGCTGAAATCTAAACCTGGGCGGTCTGTCATTGGCCTTGGGAATTTGTAATGCCCTGGCTCGCCTTTTTCTGCCAGCTTGGCTAATAAAGGCCCGCCTGGATAATCAAGCCCCAGTAGTTTGGCCGTTTTATCAAAGGCTTCACCGGCTGCGTCATCTATCGACTCACCGAGAACTTCGTAGCTGCCTATGCCTTCTACTTTTACCAACATAGAGTGGCCGCCAGAAACTAGTAATGCAATAAAAGGAAATTCAGGCGCGTTATCTTCTAACATGGGGGCGAGTAAATGCCCTTCCATATGATGTACACCTACTGCGGGTACCCCCCACGCGTAAGCTAGAGAACGCCCCACGGAAGAACCCACTAGTAACGCACCAATAAGGCCTGGGCCTTGGGTGAAGGCTACGCCGTCTAATTCATTAGGTTGGGTGTTAGCATCACTAAGCGCTTTTTCGATAAGCGGGATAATTTTTCTAACATGATCCCGTGACGCAAGTTCAGGCACTACACCACCGTAATCGGCGTGTAATTTCACTTGGCTGTATAATTCGTGTGACAATAATCCCGCAGTGTCGTCATAAACGGCGATACCCGTTTCATCACAAGAAGTTTCTATTCCTAATATACGCATACTATTCCTAATATTTGCATTGAGCCAAACCTTACTTTTACGTCTTTAACAACAATGTTTACGGTATAACAAACACCAATGGCTTGCTTAGTTATCGAACCTGTCGAGCCCAAGCTATAGCCGAATCGCAAGTATTGAGCATAATCAGCATCGTTTACCCTGCAAGAGGATACTTGAGTTACCTCAGCACTTATTGCAACAAAGTTTATTGCAATAGATCAGCACCTGACCTGTTTGATCATCTGCGATCTGTGATATGATCCACTCAACCAATGCGGGATCGCGCTGAATTCTTCTTCTCACGTAGACAGATAAAAGGTATTACCTTGTCTCAGAGGGCGCAGAGTTTACCTTTATTCCGCATATCTTGGAATGGTGCTTCGTTTATTTGCGCAATATTGCCTATTTTTTGGCAATTCAGTCTTTACTTTCTGTTCGGAAATGATTAGAATTTCGCACCATTTTTAACCCGGGTGGCCTTTTTAGCGCTCAATTTCCCGGAATTATACAGCAAAAGTTTTGAGGTGAGTGTTTAAATGCCTATCGTTAAAGTTAGAGAAAACGAGCCGTTTGATGTAGCGCTGCGTCGTTTTAAGCGTTCTTGTGAAAAAGCAGGTGTATTGTCTGAAGTTCGTCGTCGTGAGTTCTTCGAAAAGCCTACTTGGGAACGCAAGCGTAAGAAAGCCGCTGCGAAAAAGCGTCATCTAAAGAAATTAGCTCGTGAAAACGCACGTCGCGTAAAACTCTACTAAAACAGGGTTAAGTTACGAGTCTGAAAGGTGTTGCATTTGCAGCACCTTTCGCGTTTCTGGGGTACAGAAAATTTTTGATTAGCGCTTGTTAGCATTATTTGTTTACGCGAAACGCGCCGGTTATTAACATGCAGTGCGTCGGTGAATATCAAGACCCCCTGATAGACTCCCGATTTTTAATACCCCACTGACTTGCCCGTTATAGATAGTGTATGCCTTTTTATGAGTGTCCCTGCATAGAATGTTTTTTTACTTTTACTGTTTAACTTTTTTCTTTTTATAACTTTTTTCTTTATACCTTTATAATGACTTTCCTTCTTTGTTGAAACTTTACTTAATTTGGGAGCATCATGGCTTTAATAGACGATTTAAAATCTGCACAAAAAGATGCAATGCGCGCTAAAGAGAAATTACGTCTAGGCACCATTCGCATGGCAATAGCAGCCATTAAACAACGTGAAATCGACGAGCAAATCACCCTTACTGATAGCGACATTCTTGCAGTACTAACCAAGATGGTTAAGCAACGTCAAGATGCCGCCTCTCAATTTGATGCCGCTGACCGTGATGACTTGGCCAGTAAAGAGCGTGAAGAGATTGTTGTGTTAGAAGGTTTCCTTCCACAGCCTTTGACCGAAGACGAACTGGCTGCCTTAATTGATGAAGCTATGGTAAGTACCGGTGCTCAAGGCATGCAAGACATGGGTAAAGTAATGGGTAGCCTTAAACCACAAGTACAAGGCCGCACAGATATGGGCGCTCTAAGCGCTAAAATAAAAGCCCGTTTAAATGCCTAACTATCGATAAAAGTCGAGGGGTAGTAATAGCATTAGCTAGGTTTGTGTAATCGCAAACCTGGCATTTTCATTATTTACCTTCCCTGTTACAGTACTTTTTTGTGCTACCCTAATTACCGTTATAAGCATTAGTGTCTCCCCATGGCCGGAAAAATACCTCGCGATTTTATTGATGATCTTCTCTCACGTACCGATGTTGTAGACATTGTTGATAGTAGGGTGAAGTTAAAAAAAGCGGGCAAAAATTATCAAGCTTGCTGCCCTTTTCATAATGAGAAAAGCCCTTCTTTTACCGTAAGCCAAGAAAAGCAGTTTTATCATTGCTTTGGTTGTGGTGCCCACGGCAACGCGATTTCTTTTTTGATGGAATTCGACCGCCTTGAGTTTGTTGAGGCTATTGAAGAACTCGCCAAACTCTACGGATTAGAAGTACCGAGAGAAAAAGGCCACTTGCCTGTTGTTAGCGAAGAGAAAAAGCAGCAGCAGCAAGACGACTACTCACTAATGGAACAAGTTGTTCGCTTTTTCCAACACCAACTTAAACAAAATGAAAATAGCGGCAAAGCCATAGATTATTTAAAAAGTCGTGGGCTTAGTGGCGATATCGTTAAGCAATGGGAAATAGGCTATGCACCAGACAGTTGGGATGCGTTGCTAAAAACGTTTGGCAAAGACCAAGCCCGGGTAAAACAGCTTATCGACTTAAAATTGGTTAATCAGAACGATCAAGGTAGACGCTACGACTTTTTTCGCGACCGAATTATGTTCCCCATTCGGGACAAGCGAGGCCGCGTTGTTGGTTTTGGTGGCCGTGTATTAGAAGACGGCGGCCCAAAATATTTAAACTCCCCTGAAACCCGCATTTTTCATAAAGGCAGCGAGCTATTTGGTTTTTACCAAGCTCGTCAACAGAACCGTCAACTCGACGCAGTCCTTATTGTTGAAGGCTATATGGATGTGGTGGCGTTAAGTCAATTCGGTATTAACCAAGCAACGGCTGCACTTGGCACCGCTACCACAGCTGAACATATGCAAATGTTAGTGCGCGCAACCCCGCATATTGTTTGTTGTTATGATGGCGACCGTGCAGGTCGTGAAGCGGCGTGGCGCGCATTAGAAAATGCCCTGCCCGCGTTAAAAGACGGCGTCAGACTGTCTTTCTTATTCTTACCTGACGGCGAAGACCCAGATACTATGGTAAGAAAAATTGGTAAAGATGCCTTCATGGAAATGCTTGATAATGCTATGCCATTGTCACGCTTCTTCTTCGAAAACCAATTGAAAACACATAAAGTGGGTACACCGGAAGGTAAAATAGCGCTTCGCAAAGCAGCCATGCCATTAATTGAGAGTGTGCAGGGTGACGACCAAAAGCAGATGCTACTAGAAGAGCTCGCTAAACACACCGGTGAATACGACAGATTTAAGTTGCAGCAGGATATATCCAAAGCGAACCATGCCAGTAGCAAGCCTGCATATTCAGCGAATAGAAACCAAGTAGGTAAAGCTCGCTTGTCACCGCTACGCATGCTGATTAGGTTACTGCTAGACTCTCCCTCGTTAGCCACACGTTGTGATGACGTGCAACCTTCGGTATTTGAAGGGAGTGACGCAACCGGGATGGACCTGTTATTGGATATTCATCGCTATTGTGCCCAATATCCCCAAGCAACCACTGCTCAGCTAGTTGAAAACTTCCGCAATCATCCCCATTCTTCTACTATCGCGAAATTATTGTTACAAGAACATCTTGTTAAAGACGAGGATGCTGAGCGTGTTTATAGCGACAGTTTTGCTCGATTACTCGATTGGCATTTCGATAGCCGCATAGAAACTTTAATTTCCCGCTCTCGGGTTCAACCACTCACTCAAGTGGAAAAAGAGGAACTGAACTTGTTAATGAAGGAGCGCCAGAAAAGCTGACCATAAGGTCGAGGCTAATAACTGGCTAAAAAAACAGCCGTCAATCTGGTAAAACCATTAGTAATTCTGCTATACTGGCTAATTCGCTGCACGCACGCTTATAAGCATAAATGTGAACAAATTTGCAGCAATGTCAGTAGCAATTATAAAGCCGAACAAAACGGGCAGAACCAAACCCGGGCAGGTGTGCACCGTTTCATATGACGTGACACCGAGCGGAAGCGGCATTGATACAACAGTAGTACTACAGAGAAATAATGTACATACCTCTTTGGTATGGGTATTTCTATTGCAAACTAATTGAATGTGAGAAGTGTAGGTTATATGGCGCAAAGCAAGCAGTCTCAGATTAAACTCCTGATTGCAAAAGGTAAAGAGCAAGGTTACTTAACCTTTGCAGAAGTTAACGACCACCTGCCGCAAGATATTGTCGATTCTGATCAAATTGAAGATATTATTCGCATGATCAACGACATGGGAATTCAAGTTTCTGAATCTGCTCCAGATTCAGACGAACTTCTCATGCAAGAAGCAACCGCCGATGAAGACGCAGCCGAAGCTGCGGCTCAAGCGCTTGCTACAGTAGAAAGCGAAATTGGGCGCACCACCGACCCTGTGCGTATGTATATGCGTGAAATGGGTACGGTTGAGCTTCTTACTCGTGAAGGCGAAATTGAAATTGCCAAGCGTATAGAAGATGGTATTAACCAGGTTCAGTGCTCTGTTGCTGAATACCCTGAAGCCATCACCTATTTGCTCGATCAATGGGACTTGTACGAAGCAGAAGAAATTCGCATTAGCGACATTATTTCTGGTTTTGTTGACCCGAATGATGATCAAGATCTTGCTCCTACGGCCACGCACATCGGCTCTGAACTTTCAGAAGAAGAACTGGAAGATGAAGATGATGACGATGATGAAGAAGACGAAGATGAAGGCGGTGTAGATCCTGAATTAGCCCGTGCTAAGTTTGGTGCACTTCGTGATCAATACATCAAAGCACGTGACGTTATCGAGAAGAAAGGCCGCTCTCATGCCGCCGCTCGTGAGCAAATCAATGCATTGAGTGAAGTCTTCAAAGAATTCCGTCTAGTGCCTAAGCAATTTGATCGTATGGTTAAAAACATGCGTTCAATGATGGACAAAGTGCGTATCCAAGAACGTCTTGTCATGAAGTTCTGTGTTGTTAACGCTAAAATGCCTAAGAAAGATTTCATCAAGGCATTTGCAGGAAACGAAACGTCTTCTGCTTGGTTAACAAAAGCGATTAAAGCTAACGCAGCTTATTCTGACGCATTAGCCGTTAATAAAGAAGAAATTGAACGCTGTATTAGCAAGATGAACCAGGTTGAACAAGAAACTGGTTTGGTTATTGCTGATATCAAAGACATCAACCGTCGTATGTCAATTGGTGAAGCAAAGGCTCGCCGTGCGAAGAAAGAGATGGTTGAAGCCAACTTACGTTTGGTTATTTCAATTGCTAAGAAATACACCAACCGTGGTTTGCAGTTCCTTGACCTTATTCAGGAAGGTAACATCGGCCTGATGAAGGCGGTAGATAAGTTTGAATATCGCCGTGGTTATAAGTTCTCAACTTATGCTACCTGGTGGATTCGTCAGGCAATTACCCGTTCTATTGCCGACCAAGCGCGTACTATCCGTATTCCTGTGCACATGATTGAAACGATTAACAAACTTAATCGTATCTCTCGTCAAATGCTACAAGAAATGGGTCGTGAGCCAACACCTGAAGAGTTGTCTGAACGCATGCTTATGCCAGAAGACAAAATTCGTAAAGTGTTGAAAATTGCTAAAGAGCCAATCTCAATGGAAACGCCAATTGGCGATGATGAAGATTCGCATCTAGGTGATTTTATCGAGGACAGCACCATTATACAGCCCCTCGATTCTGCGACCGGCGGTAGCCTTAAAGACGCAACACAAGAAGTGTTGGCAGGGCTTACAGCACGTGAAGCGAAGGTACTTCGTATGCGTTTCGGTATCGACATGAATACTGACCATACACTTGAAGAAGTGGGCAAGCAGTTTGACGTTACCCGTGAGCGTATTCGTCAAATTGAAGCGAAGGCATTGCGTAAGCTACGTCATCCTAGCCGCTCTGAGCAGCTACGAAGCTTCTTAGACGAGTAGAATACTCGCAAGTAATAAAACAATATAAAATCCCCTGCTTTGCCAGGGGATTTTTTTTATCTGAATTGGCGCTAAGCTGTGGCACAAAATAGTCACTTGCAACAGCCAACATGGTTACTTACCAAAGTAATTACGTTCCATTTGCGGCGCTAATTATTCAGTAGCTTCGTGATTTTTACTCGCCGATAGCAACTTAATGTCAGATACAAAAACGCCCTCAATGTTGAGGGCGTTTTTTATATTTAGTTAGCGGTTATACGCGGAACTGCTTTGCTATCAGTTCTAAATGCTGTGCTAAATCGGCAAGTTCGTTACACATCACACCTAATTCGCCCGAACGACTAGAGGTTTGCTCTGTACGTTGGTGAATCTCTTCAACATGCCTCACAATGTCTACCGCCACTGTACGCTGATCTTCAGTGTTGTGCGCAATCTGTTCGTTCATTTGATTAATGCGACCAATTGTACTGGTAATCGTTTCTAAACTAACACCGGCTTTATTAGCTGTTTCAACACTATTGGTTGCTTGCTCGGTACCGCGAGACATCACTTCTACAGCCGAATGCGCTGCGCTCTGTAGCTGCTCAATGGTGCTTTGAATTTCTTCAGTCGATTGTTGGGTACGTGATGCTAGTGTACGAACTTCATCAGCAACAACGGCGAAACCACGCCCTTGCTCGCCGGCTCTAGCAGCTTCAATAGCGGCATTAAGTGCCAGTAAGTTAGTTTGTTCAGCAATACCTTTAATCACGTCGAGTACCGAACCAACTTTATTAGAATCTGACTCAAGGCGCCCAATCACATCAGCGGTTTCACGCACGTTTTCGGCTAACTGCTGAATACTAGAAACGGTTTGTTGTACTATTTGACGACCTTCGCCAGCGGCGCTAGTCGCTTCATTAGCATCAGCAGCAGCTTGTGCGGCACTGTGTGCTACTCCGTCTACTGAACCACTCATTGTATCAACCGCTAGTTTGGCGTTTTGTGCAGACTGCTGTTGAATATCAATAGTACGCTGGGTTTCTTCCGTTAGGCCGCGAAGGTTTTGCGCCAAGTTTGATAACGGCAAACTTGCCTCAACCACATCTTTCACAACGCCTTGCAGCTTATCCATGAACTGGTTAAACCAATAAACCAATTCACCAATTTCATCTTCACTTTTCGTTGCGATACGAACGGTCAAATCACCGTTTTCTTGGGCAATATCTTTAAGCGAGCGCACTACATCGTCAATGCTTTGCTTGATACCACGAACAATGGGCACAGCGGTAGCAAACAATAATAAGGTGACGACGATAGTCATTACCACACCGGTACTAATAAGTGAGGTATTAGCGGCGTTGGTTCTTTCAAACGACTCAACAAAAGCGGCCTGTTGCTCGTCTCTAAAATTCGACATAGAGGCAATAACGGCGTCATATGAGCCATTCATCTGCGACGACAATTGACCTAAACGGCTAAAATCAGCAGTGCCATCAACCATAGATTGAGATACACCGAAAGCCACTTCGAAGTAATCATCAAACCCCTGGGAAATCTTAGATATTGCAGGACCGAATTCAGGGCTAATTGCTTTAATCTCATCAAGCCCTGCTTTTGCATCTGAGGCTAACTCACTCGCAGCGCTTAATGTATCTTGATCGCCTGTGGTCACCGCGCTACTCAATGTATCCCTCACCTTTTGCATATCTACCAAAGTAGAGGCAGACAATTGAAGTGCGGGGAACTGAACCTTCTCAACTTTCTCTAGGGTGTCGCCATTGTTCAAAGCAACATAAACCGTAATTAAGAGGTAAATAATAAAGCTTAATGCAGCAATTCCCGGTATCAGGAAAATCTTTGTTGCGATGGGCATTTTTTTTAGAAAATTCATTTTTATCTCACCAATTACGTCACGTTACTTTAGGCACGGCCACAAAACATGGCTTTGTTATTCTATATCTTCACTTTCTCAAAAAACTTTAGAAATATCTTAGCCCTGCGCATTGCTGAACAGGGCTATAAAACATCCAACTGTAATGCTAATTAGAATGTATAGTTTGCGCCAACTCTAAGAAGCGTAGCATCGTTAGCGTCAATTAGGTCATCGCTGTACCAAGTAACGCCAGCTTTAAGTGCAAATCCTGGCTCTACATCATAACGAAGGCCTAAAGTAACAGCAGAAGTGTCCTGTGCTTGGTCGGCAGCAATACCTGTAGCCGCTTGGTAAATTGCAGACCATGTTGCATCCGTTACTGCATCGCCTGTGTCAATCATGCTAGGCAGCCCGGCTACAAGCCCAACTTGATCAGCATTATCAGCTTCTTCTACTTCATAAGTAATATGAGGTGTAAATTTACCAAAGCGCATTCCAGCAGTTACATACCATGCTTCGTTTGACGCGATGATTGCATCATCTACTTCTGTTTTTGTAAACTCAGCGCCAACAAACCAGTCATATTTATCAATAGCCACGGCTACTTCAAAGAATGTACCTGTGTCTTCATTTACGCTGAACCCTTCTGCGGCAGCAGTTGCTGATGGAATGAATGACCCAAATTGTCCCATCCCCGCAACAAACGTATCAAAATCTTCGTTAACTGCCGTGGTTTTACCGCGTGCTAGTAAAGTACGAGCACTGAACCAATCACGTGTCGCTTCAAAAGAAACGGCAACTACGTTTTCTAACTCTAGCTCAGCCGGTGTACCGGAAATAAAAGTATCAGCTTGAACTCGACCCACAGTAAACTGCGCGCCATATTCCCAATCGCCTGAGTATGTGCTGTAGTCAAGACGCACACCATCGATGTTGTTGAAATCGATGCCGTAAACAGAGTCAGGTGGCGTTAACCAGTGGTACGAATAACCCACATCTAATGACGCAGAGTATTTGAACAGTGGTAAACGGATTCTACCCGCACTAATGCTTACGTTGTTATTTACCACGTAAGTCATGTAAGCCCACTCGAAGCTTGCATCGTAGTCATCACTACCACGGCCTACTAACTGCGCCGTAGCAGAAAGCTTGTCGCTTACATCGCCACGTACTTGCAGTCCAAAGACACTTGCTGGATCAAAGGTAAAGTCGCTGTCGTAATCGTATACTGCTTCGTCATCATCTAGTGTCATACCACCGATTAAGTTAGCGAAGCCGTTAATTTGAATTTCTGCAAATGCTGGTGCGGCTAAAAGGCTAGCAGCGGTCAAAAAGGCAAGTTTGGTTTTCATGCTCGTTCCTTAAAAATTCTTAAACTGTGTAATCAAAAAGTGGCAACTACGCGAACGCTTCCGTCTACGGAGCCAGCATCTACATAGCCAATTGCACCTGGGTCTGCAGCAACAGCTGAAACCACCTCGGCGTCGCTACCTAATGCTTTAGGAGGCTGACCTTTCCCAGTAAAAACTAATTTAGACCAAAAAGCGGTAAGCTGAGACGCTGATTTATTCAAAACTTTACCGTTGAATTCATCTGTCGCAGCTTGCCCTTCAGCAAGTGCTAGTGGAACTGCTTTCGTGCCGTTTGGAAAAGCTTTCATTTTGTTAAGGAAGAGGCGGCTGATTGAATCTTTATCTAACGCATCACCATTGGATGGGTGAACTATCACTGCTACATCTGCAAAAGCCATGCTGCTGCATAAACTCGCTGCTAGTATCCACTGTTTCATTACATGTCCTCTAAGTCGTATTTGTTTCGGTAGCGCGATTTAAGAACGTTAATCTTCAATTCGCAACACCGATATGCTTATTTTTTAAGCTTACTCATACAGATATCTTCCTGCTTAAAGATTAAGATAAGTATTAGCAAGGATTGGAAAAACTGCCAACTGAGATACGAAAAAATTTTCGTATAAACTTTCTGTACGTTCAGTCTGGCTTTAAAAAGTAGGCGCAGTTTAGGGAAGAAGGGCGTAGAAACAACTATACTAAAGGATAAGCGTAACGGTAGGGGTCACTGATTCATACGTGAAAATAATTAAGGCTTAGCGGAAAAATAAATAAAACCCAATATAATCAAATGCATACAAGAAGATCAAAAAATTCACTTAGGAGTGTCGAACGATATTAATGTATAAAAACATATACCTTAATATCGTACGACTTTTTGAACTTTTCAATACTTCTTAGTTATTCACTACGTATAGATGAATTGAATAGGCGTTTAATAAACACGCTTTTGCTCATAGTAAAACAGACTTAGTTTTCTTCTCCTTTACGGTAGGGAATTTCAACTTCTAAGCGTTCTATCTCAGTGGTTCTTTGCTGAGGTGAGCCTGTATTTCGGGCCAGCCAACTGTAAGCGGTAGGCACTACGTATAAGGTCATGAATGCTGAAACCAACACGCCTGCAGCGATAACCATACCAATAACCATGCGACTTTCCGCGCCAGGCCCTGAAGCAAACACTAAGGGCAAAGAACTGAATACCGTCGTAAAACCAGTCATAACGATAGGGCGAAGACGCTGAGCAGCTGCCCGTCGCAGAGCATCTTCGAAGTTCATACCTGCATCGCGAAGTTGATTCGCAAACTCCACAATCAAAATACCGTTCTTCGCAGCAAGACCAATCAACATAACCAGCCCTATTTGGCTATAAATATTAAGTGTCATACCGGCAAAATAGAGGCCAATAAAAGCACCTATCAGCGCAAGAGGTACAGTTAACATGATGACTAGCGGGTGTATCCAGCTTTCAAATTGCGCAGCAAGGATCAAGTATGTGACTGCAAGCGCCAGCATGAACACATAGATAAATGAATTTCCTTGTTCTTGATAAAGCTGTGACTCACCTTTGTAGTCGATAGATACGTTGTCGGGTAGCTCTGTGCGTACGATATTCTCGAGGTAAGCTAAGCCTTCCCCTAACGTGTAGTCGCCGGCAAGGTTGGCTGAAATGGTCACAGCACGCATACGGTTATAGCGATTTAAACGAGAGGACGTTGCCTGCTCTTCGAAAGTAAGCAAGTTGTCCATGGGAATAAGCTCGCCGCTTCTGGAAGAGCGAACATAAAGATTATCGATACTATTTGGGCTTCTGAAATCAGCCTCTATACCCTCGATAATAACATCGTACTCTTCGCCTCTATCTAAAAATGTGGATACCGTACGTTGCCCTAACATCACTTCTAAGGTACGGCCAATATCACTTATAGACACACCTAAATCAGCTGCCCTGTCTCTGTCTATATTGACCAACAACTGAGGTGATGTTTCTTTATAGTCAGAGTCGATTCGAACTAATTTTCGATTTTCTGACGCTTTTTCGATTAGGATGTCACGCCACTCAACTAAGTTCTCGTACGTGTCACCTTGCAACACGAATTGCACAGGGCGGCCGAAACCTGCGCCTGAAATACCACTTCGCATGATGGCAAATGCTCTTACATCTGGCACGACATCAAGCTTCGCACTGATTTCATCCATTAATGTGAAGGTGCTAAAATCACGTTCATCCCAATCGGCAGAGCCAATAATAGCCATACCTGCATTATTCCCAAACCCAGGTGTACGTACTAGTAATCTGCCTATTTCACCACTTTCACGGTAAGGCATTAGAATGTCTTCGATAAGTTTTAAATTAGCGGCATTGCTTTCGAAACTAGCCCCTTCTTGCGAATTCATTAAAATATAAAAGTTACCGCGATCTTCTTTTGGCACAAATTCGCTAGGTAACTTTTCTGATATTTGCACTAATGCCACCACTGAAACAATCAGCAATAACACCATGATAAACGGCTGGTGAATAGTACTTCCTAGGCTTTTGAAATAGCGATTTTCTAGGGCATGAAAACGCTTATCCATCCACGCACCGAATCCTGCTGAACGGGTACGCTTTTTCAGAATTTTCGAGGCCATCATGGGCGATAGGGTTAATGCAGTGAAACTAGAAAACGCCACAGCAGCAGCAATAGCTAAGGCAAACTCAGTAAACAAACGCCCTACATTACCTTCTAAAAACACCAAGGGCACAAATACAGAAATCAATACCAGGGTAGTAGCAATAACTGCAAAACCCACCTCTCTAGCGCCTCGATAAGCGGCTAATATAGGGGGCTCGCCCATTTCTATACGACGGGAAATATTCTCAAGTACCACAATAGCGTCATCTACCACCAGCCCAATCGCCAACACCATGGCCAGTAAGGTAAGTAGGTTGATAGAGAAGCCTAATGCATACATCACAATAAATGCTGCGACTAGAGACACGGGTACGGTGACCGCGGGAATAAGTGTGGCGCGTACATTGCCCAAGAAAAGGTAAATAACAATCACCACCATAAGCATGGCTATAGCGAGGGTTTCATAAACTTCGTTAATCGATGCTTCAATAAACACCGAGGAGTCATAACTGGGCACAATGAAAATATTGTCCGGCAAGGTTTCTTCAATTTTTCTGATTTGCGCTTTTGCTGAGCGTGCAACATCTAAGGTATTAGCTTTTGACTGCTTTATAATGCCCAAACCAATCATGTTAACGCCGTCGCCTCTGAACTCGGTTTCGTCGTCTTCAGCCGCCAATTCCACATTCGCAATTTCACCTAAGCGAACAAGGTATCCATCGTCTCCTACTGCAACCGTTAGGGCGGCAAAGTCTTCTGGCGATAAAAAAGTACGCGCTACACGCACTTCAAAGTTTCTATCTAGCGACTCAACTTCACCGGCAGGAAGTTCGACATTTTCAGAACTAATAACACTTTCAACATCGGTTACGGTAATTCCCCGAGCTGCCATGGCGTTTCTATCAAGAAATACTTTCATGGCATAGCGACGACCACCACCAATTTGAACCCGGGCGACCCCATCGGCTACCGATAAGCGGTCTACCAAGAAGCGTTCTGCGTAGTCGGTAAGCTCCATGGTGTTAAGATTCGTACTGCGTAAGTTGTACCAAACAATAGCGCTTTGATCGGAATCGGCCTTTGACACTTCTGGGGGATCGGCCTGATCAGGCAGGTTATTTAACGCCCTACTCACTCGCTCTCGCACATCGTTGGCGGCAGCGTCGATATCTCGAGATAGTTTAAATTCTATGGTGATATCAGAACGGCCATTAGTGGACGCTGAGGTAATATTTTTAATCCCCTCAATACCCGAAATTCTATCTTCGAGTAATTGAGTAATGCGAGTTTCAACAATATTGGCCGATGCGCCCGTGTATTTGGTTGAAACCGATACAATAGGCGGGTCAATGTCTGGGTATTCACGAAGGGCCAGCATGGAAATGGCGACCACACCAAATATAATCAGCAGCAGGTTGATAACCGTTGCAAATACTGGCCTTTTTACTGAAATGTCAGATAACAACATGGCTTAACCCTCGTTGTTACGGTTAAGAACGTTAACAGCAGACTGGTCGCGCACTCTAAGCGTGCCTTCTGTTATCACTTCGTCACCAGCTTTAAGGCCTGACACAATTTGAACAATACCAGGTCGGCGCTCGCCAATCACCACTTCACGCTGATGGGCAACGTCGTCTTCTACCACATACACATATTGAATATCTTGCACTGGCACCAAGGCTTTCTCAGGAAGAATAAGCGTATCAAGCACACGCTTTTCAACCACGATGGTAAGTAACATGCCTGGGCGCAATCGTTGGTCTTTGTTGTCAATAATTGCGCGTACGCTAATAGCGCGGCTGATGGGATCTAATCGGGTATCAATATGAGTGATTTTTCCGCTAAACACTTCATCAGGATAGGCCACCGATGTAGCAGAAACCTTTTGACCTTTCGCTACACTCGCCAATTGATTTTCGGCAATACTGAAATCAACTTTGACTACGCTAATATCATCAAGGGTAGTTATAACGCCAGCGGGCTGCACCAATGAGCCAATGCTGACTTGTCGTGCGCCCAGCACACCTGAAAATGGCGCGCGAATTTGCAAATCATCAACCTGTGCTTCAGCGATGTCTAATTGCGCTTCTAATCCTTTTACCCGTGCTTGTTGTTCATCAAGCAGTTGCTCAGATGCGGCGCTAGATTCACGTAAGTTAAAAATACGGGTGTATTGGCGCTTTGCTTCATCAATATTGGCGCGTAATTCAGCAACCCGAGCCAACTCTTCATTGTTGTTTAGCTGAATAAGCACTTGGCCAGCTTTCACACTATCGCCATCTTCGAAGTTAACTGAGCGTACGGTTTCGGTAACTTGTGCAGTGACCGCTATCGATTCATTCGCTCTGGCAGTGCCAAGGGCTTCAATAGTAATCGCCATTGCGCCTTGCTCTACCAATATGGTTTTCACTGTTGTGGCTAAAGGACCGCCTTTTTTCACCTCTTTTTCTGCGGGCAAGTTTAAATAGACAACCACAGCCGCTAACAATAAAGCCCCTATTAGTAATGGAGATAGTAATTTGCGTGAAGACATAACCTTTCCTATTGGTAAATAGGCACCACGTGATAAAGTAACCAAGTTGGTGCATTAACGAGATTCAGGGTCGCGTTCAAACTAAAACCTTTATCTACGTTTTTATTATTATTAATTTTTTCTGAATAGTATTTTACCCAAACTAATGAGTATCAATTTTCGCTTATCATCCATTTTGGTAGTTTTAACGCTTTTTGGATGTACAAAGACGGTGCCTGAAGCGCCTTTTTGCCGAAGCACGAATAACGATGAGCATACTCAAAGTGCCGCAGCATGCATCATTAAGGTGCAAAACAAAGCGCTTTTGATTAAACATCGCCTTTCAAATCGTCTAGATTTTCCCGGTGGTGGAAAAAAAGATGGCGAATCATTAGTTTGCGCAGCCCACAGAGAAACATGGGAAGAAACAGGTTTCAATGTCGAGGTCGGTGAAAAACTGGCCGTTACACAAAACGGTCTTGCGCTATTTGAGTGTACATTAAACGCTGGGGTAGAACACTTGCCAGATGTGTTTGATGCGCCGCCATGGGCAAAACTAGAAGTGATTGAATTAGTACAAGCCGATCCCTTTTTACTTACTCATATCGAACTTCGCTTTCCTGATGACCTTATTGCGTTTCGCGATAGCTTTAATAAAATTAAAGTGAGCCAGTCCCAGCAAGAATAATGTGTGAGTAGTTGTGCCAATGCCCTTGCTTTGGTAATTTGACTACCCGCTGATATCAGAAGGCATTAAGCCATCATTATCTTCATGTTTAGCCTACGATATTTAGGAGACAGGCCGTGTATTCATTAGCTCCTCTTAGCCTTAAAGGCAAAGTGTCTGAAATAGAATGGCAAACCCGCGTCGATTTAGCTGCATGCTATCGACTGGTTGCTGATATGCGTTGGGGCGACCTTATCTATACGCATATTTCGGCTAAAGTCCCCGGTACCGACCATTACTTAGTTAACGCCTTTGGTTTAGGGTTTGACGAAGTGACAGCGTCGAACCTTGTCAAAGTAGACCTTGAAGGTAACATTCTTGATGATTCACCTTATCAAATAAACCCAGCTGGATTTACTATCCATAGTGCCATTCACGAAGTTCGTCACGATGCACTATGCGTTATTCATTTGCATACACTCGCCACCATTTCAGTGGCATCGGTAAAAGGTGGGTTAAAGCCTTGGAGCCAGTATTCTTTATTTTCACTTCCCTCGTTGTCGTACCATAGTTACGAAGGCTTAGCAGTAAACGACAGTGAAAAGAAAAGACTACAAAATGATTTGGGCGATACCAATCATATGCTACTGCCTAATCATGGAGGGCTAACAGTAGGCCCCACCGTAGGTGATGCATTCATGCGCTTTTATGATTTACAAAGAGCCTGTGAAATTCAGCTGGCACTCATGCAGTCGAATGAAGAGGTTATTGATATACCCCAGCCTATTATCGACGGTATTTATCAGCAAGCCAGCGTGGTTCACAGTGGTGAAACCGGCGGCCAGAAGGCCTGGCCCGCCATGCTAAGAAAAGCCTATAAGCTTGACCCTGGCTTTTGTGAATAAACCCTTTTAAGCGTCGTTGCCAGTGCCGCTAGCAGCGACTACAAACAGACAATAGAGAAGTAATAATGAAAGTAACCAAAGTAGAAATATTCGATATTGAGTGCCCTAAGCGCCCAGCGTGGAATCCTGTTTTTGTGCGAGTATACACGGATGAAGGCATTGTCGGTGTGGGTGAAGCGGGCTTAGCTTACGATTGGGGACATAGTGCGGCAGCGCACATGATAAAGGAAATTGCTGAAGCCATGCTTATTGGCTTCAACCCATTTCACACTGAGCTATTGTGGTCGCGTATGCTACGTGAAGGCTTTTGGGGCTTAGGTGGCGGACCTGTTATTTATGCAGCAATGAGTGCCATTGATACTGCACTTTGGGACATTAAAGGCAGAGCTCTAGGCTTGCCCGTTTACGAACTGCTGGGTGGAAAAACCAACGGTAAACTGCGCAGTTATGCTAGCCAATTGCAATTCGACTGGGATAAAGAAGTCACCAAGCTTAACGATCCTGCAGACTATGCACGCGCTACCGAAAAAGCATTAAAAGACGGCTACGATGCGGTAAAAGTAGACCCTATTGTTTACGATAAAGATGGCGTGACACATTTCGATCGCACTAAACTTTTCTCTAAGCCAGAATTAAAATTATTTAAAGCTCGCTTACAAGCTATACGCGACACCATGGGTGAAGACGGCGATATTATTTTTGAATGCCACAGCTTGTTAGGGGCATCTACCGCCATACAGCTTGGCGACATTGTTGAAGAAATTGGCTGCTTGTATTACGAAGAGCCCGTAAATTACTTAAATTCAAAACTACACGATAAAGTGGCTAAAAATGTAAACGTACCGATTGCTGGTGGTGAACGCTTGTATCATCGCTGGGACGTGCGCCCTTATTTAGAAGACCAATCTATTGATGTACTGCAGCCTGACGTAGGCTTGTGTGGCGGGTTTACTGAAGCGAAAAAAGTATGTGATTACGCCGACATCTATGACGTGCGCATTCAAGCCCATGTATGTGGCGGACCTGTAGCGACCGCAGCCAGTTTGCACTTAGAAACCGCAATACCTAACTTCTTAATTCACGAACATCACACTTACGCCATTAAAGACTGGAACCGTGAGCTTTGTTTACAAGACCCACAACCTGTAAATGGCTTTATTGAAGCGCCAGACACTCCTGGATTAGGTATCGACTTAAATGACGAGATTGTTTACCGCTCGCCTCATATGACTGTAACAGAACTTAAATAACGAAACGCTTAGATTGGGGCAATGATTTTTGCCCCGCCTGTTTTCAAGGATAAGAAGAAGTATGTCAGCCTCGGCTTCCCCATCGGCTTTGTTGTGCTCGCCGCCCGTCTCTATTGTTACGTATACGCCTATCGCGTTAACCCGTAAATTCAGTGCGCTTACGCCGTCTTTAACCAGCAAAGTTGAAGAAGTCATGCACAGCCAAGATTGGGTACTTAATCAAGAAAGTAAACTGGACATGGGCTATGTATCTACCGATTCTGACTTATTAAGCCCCATGTTTACCCCATTGGTAAAACTTGAAGTCGATCATGAAAGTCCAGCTTTTCAACATGCATTTTCAACCCTAGAAGAAATAGGCCTTAAGCTTCAAGGTTTAAATTTACGCTTATATCAAACAGGCATTGCTACCTTACAAGCTACATTGGCACCCTCATCTCAGGAACAACTCACTCTATGTTGGCAAAAGATTGAAAACAGAGATATTGAACAAAGCCTGTCTTTAATTTTACAAGCGGCAGGCGGTGTCATGATTAACTTGCTAAACACCACCTTCGATACGCTGAGTAAACGCTGTAAATTATTGACCTCTGAACTCACCGACAGTGACGCGGTATTGTGGACCGGACGTTGTTATATTACTCGCGTTCCAGAATCTGCCGAAGAAGCCACACAGGTGTTCTCAATTATTCATGAATGTCCGCCTAGCAACTACGAGAACAATGAGGCTTTCTTTCGTTCGGGAAATTGCCTATTTTTAAACAATGATATTGCACTGTCGTTGGATAACCGGCGGGTTCTGTTTTTGCTTCAGCATTACAATGCGATGTTGTATGCCTATCAACAATCGATGAGCAACGCCTACCATCAGCTGCAATCGCTTAAAGCACTGTCGTCGGGGCGGCGCAGAAAAGCCCTTGAAAAATTGATCCAGCGCATGGTTTCAATTAGAACCCTAGCGTATATTCGATTGGAGTTTTGTGATTCGCTTCGAGGCCTGCAAGGAAGTCGAAAGCCACTCGCGAACGCACTCATAGATGCATGGGAAATTAATGCCGTAGAAGAGAGTTTGCTTGATAGGGCAGCTTATATTAATAACGCCATATCAAGTTACGAAAACCAACTTAATCGTGCTATAAATAAATCGATTGAAGTGATACTCATGCTAATTGGGGGTATTTCTTTGGTAGATATTACCAACAACTTTGTCGCCGCATCACAATCTGTGAAGCATGATTCAACGTGGGGTATCTACGATATATTCTCGCTAATGTCATCTGAAAATACAGTTAACCTAGCCTTAATAGCGGTGCTGTTAATGGCCTTACTATTTGCGAAGAACAAATGAATAAGCGCACAAAATTTACCATTATATTGACACCAGGCACACACGCTTACGAACCAGTGAAAGAAGCGTTAAACGAATATTTATCGACCTATTATGGTGGATGCACGCACATTGATTGTGAAGGGTCTTGGCGTGAAGACGCGTGCGAATTCAAACCTCGTTACGACGCCAATTTAATTACCGAGAAGTCACTGTGTGTGTGGTGCGCGGTAATGCCAGATAAAGCAGAGCGCTTTGTGGATGAGCTTCGTGCCTTCCTCACTATATTGAAAAAGCAGCAAAGCGCAGAATTTAGCTTTATTCATATTGAAAGCCAGACAGTGGCCGCCCACCATCAACTTATCGACTAAAAAGCGGCTTAAGGGTGCCCGCTCTTGGGTGTAAGCCCTTGGCTGCAAGCTAGCGGCGTAGCACTATCGCTTGAAATAATGGCTGACATTAGTCGTTTATATATTTAGGCCATACCAACGGGCGGTATTGTTTGCCAACAGGCTGCATTTTTCTTCAAGGGTAAACTGCGCCAGCATTTTTTCATATTGCAGCCAAAGCGCTTGATAACTGTGGCGCCAGTTAGATAGTGGAAAATTACTTGCTAACATTACTCGCGACACGCCAAATATAGCTACCGTTTCCACGACAATACTTTGCGCACTGCGCCAATGCCAGTCTCTGCATTGCATTTCCCACCCTGAGAGTTTTACTGCCACCCGAGAACACTGAGCGAGTGCTTTCATATTAATTCGCCACTGCTTAAGGTAGGTAGCCGTAACGTCAGAGCCTAACAGCGCTGAACCTGCGTGATTAATAATGACTGAAAGTGCGGGCAATGCCTCTAATAACTTTAATAACGCTCTTACCGCCTTGCCGTCACCCACATCCAGTTGGGCATCGAATGAAAATCCATATTCGCTACTACGCTTAAGGGCATGTTTTGTTTTAGGGTGGGTTAATATAAAGCCAGCTTGTTCATCTAATATATGGCGAAGCCCCGCTACTGAAGAAAACCCTGCCAATGTTTGAATATCAGATAAGGTCCGCTCACTACACAAATCGATACTGGCAACGCTTTTAAACGGCAGTTGGGCTCGTTGTTCTAAATACCGGATCTCACGCCAAGGACGTTCATTGTCGAACCCTGCTTCAACATGCACGTAGCCTGCAAGAGTGTGACCGCTAGAAAGTGTTAAGCTTCTTTCATCACATGACGATGCAATGGCTTGCTTGTCGCGCCAATACGGCGGACTTTGCGGCTTAAGCCAGTGGTAATCACCCGCCTCAAGGGCAAAAAAATGTAGATGACCATCGACGATATTCACTTGGCGGTATAACCGCCGTCGACAGCGTGTAAGCTTCCGGTAATGAAGGTCGCTTTTTCACTGCAAAGAAAATACACCAGTTCAGACACATCTTCGGGCTGGCCAATACGACCAATTGGTTGCTCAGCGGCCTCTTGGGCTACAACTGCGGTTTTATCGGCCCCTGATGCTGCCACATATTTATCTATGGCGTGGTGAAATAAGGGCGTTTCAATCGTACCCGGGCATACCGCGTTAGCTCTAATATTAAAAGGGGCATAATCCAGTGCCGTGGTTTTAGCCATAGACGCTAAGGCAGACTTTGTTAAACCATAGGCAAAAGAGTTCTGCTTACCGACAAAACACTGATCGGATCCCATCACCACAATAGCCCCACTTTTTTGAACTTTCATGATAGGCAGTGACGCTTTAATTGCCCCATACGCGCCTTTAATGTTTAGGCTCATTATCTTATCGAGTAGTGCTTCATCGGTGTCTTCAATGGTTGCCGACACGTGCATACCTGCATTACACACCAACGCATCTATACGACCATATTTTACGGCAATATTATCGATAGCATGTCGCACTTGTTCCACGTTGCTAACATCACAAGCCACCCATTCAGCGTTAGTTGGTGTGTCGTCAAAATCTCTTACATCCAGGTTTATCACTCGGTAGTCATTTTCACTAAAGGTATTACAAACCGCTAACCCTATTCCTAAACTTCCGCCGGTAACGACACAAACTGATTGCCCGTGGTTCATGAGTACTCTACTTCTTAATGCATGGAATTAACTATAGTTATAGGATGCCAGCGAGCTATTGAAAAGCAAGCTTTGCCACAGATTATGATGCCCCTGTGGTTTAAATTTAAAGGCATTGAACAGTTGTTGTGCAAATACAGCCATATTATTTTTCATTAACTTTCCCTTAACGGGCTACTCTGTCTATGCTTTTTGTGTCTATAATGTGGCAAAATTAAAACACTTGTTTGAAAAGGGAGTCTTCTATGCCTCTGTACCACGCCCCTACTACCGATTTTCAGTTCTTACTTAAGGACTGGTTAGGCCTAGATGCCCACTATGAAAAATTGGGTATCAGCGATTTTGATAGCGAACTGGCCAACGAAATTATTGCGCAAGGCGCTAAATTCGCCATTGATGTTGTAGCACCATTAAACCGTGAAGGTGATGAAGAAGGCTGTAAGCTGGAAGACGGGAAAGTCACCACACCGAAAGGCTTCGCCGACGCTTATCAAGAGTACGTAGCAAATGGCTGGAACGCCATGTTGGGTACGGCAGAATATGATGGACAGGAACTTCCCTACACCATGGCGGTGCCTGTACATGAAATGCTAAATGCCGCAAACCTAAGCTGGCGTTTAACAACTATGCTGACAGAAAGTGCCACTTTGGCGGTCACTAAACATGCTAGCAAGGAATTGAAAGATAAGTATCTCGCTAAACTCATCAGCGGTGAGTGGACAGGTACAATGAACTTAACCGAACCTCATGCGGGTACCGACCTTAGCTTACTGAGCACTAAGGCTGAACCGCAAGGTGACGGAAGCTATAAAGTAACAGGTAATAAAATCTTTATTACTGCTGGCGATCAAGACTGGAGCAGCAATGTTATTCACTTGGTACTTGCACGCCTACCCGATGCGCCTAAGGGCGTAAAAGGCATTAGCTTGTTTTTAGTGCCTAAGCTAATGCTTGATGAAAATAACGAGCCAAGCACTGCAAACTCTTTATCTGTGGGCAGCATTGAACACAAGATGGGTATTAAAGCGAGCCCAACCTGTGTGATGAACTTTGACGACGCGACAGGCTGGTTAGTGGGTGAAGAAAACCAAGGCTTAGCCTGCATGTTCACCATGATGAATGACGCACGTTTCCAAGTCGGTTTACAAGGTTTAGGCGCTGCTGAAGCTTCTTACCAAGGTGCGCTAACATATGCCCGTGAGCGTGTTCAATCTCGTGCGCCTCAAGGTGTTCAAAATCCTGATGGCAAAGCCGATCCTATTGTATTTCAGCCTGATGTAGCCCGTATGCTACTTACGCAAAAATCACAAATTGAAGGTAGCCGCGCGCTGTCTTTGCTATACGCAAAGTTCATGGATATCGAAAAATTAGGCACTGACGAAGAAAAAGAAAATGCAGATAAAGTGCTGCAGTTTCTTACGCCAATCTGCAAAGCCTACATGACAGATATGGGCCTTGAAACTACCAGCATTGGGGTGCAAGTTTTTGGTGGCCATGGATTTATCCGTGAATGGGGCATGGAGCAATTGATGCGTGATGTTCGTATCGCCATGTTGTATGAAGGCACCAACGGTATTCAGGCATTAGATTTAATTGGCCGTAAATTAACCCGTGATGGCGGGCAAATGATGGAAGCCACTTACCAAGCGTTTGCTGAGCTAGTTGCTGATATTAGTGATGCTGAAAACAAAGGGCTGGCGCAAGGCTTACTTGACGATTGGCGCGCATCATCGGCTGACTGCCTAGGTATGGATAGCACCACAGCAGCGGCGGCGGCGGCAGATTACTTAGCCTATTCTGCCTACTCGCTAATTGGTGTGCTTTGGTACAGCATGGCAGATAAAGCGGCGAGTACAGATAATGCTGTGCTAGCTTCTTCTAAGCAGAAAACCCGTGATTTCTACATGCAACGTATATTGCCTCGTCGCAATGCGCACAAACAAGCGTATTCAGCAGGCTATGAAAGCACGTTAGCCGTATCCGGCAGTGAGTTTGATTACATTTAATCAAGCAGGTAAAGCTAAAAAACCGCCCAAGAAGAGTATACAGTAAAAACCATGTCTATTTGCATGTGAGTGAGTGACAACCCTTTACTGACGATGCTTATTGTTGATATTTAAAGCGTACATACTATGTATATTAGTGTGTACGCTTTTTTTATCCCTGAAGGCTTAGCAAGGCGATGGCATCACTGCGTGAAACCATCACCCTGCCAAAAGGGTACTTAAGGGAAATGATGGTAAAGTAAAATAATAAAGCCACTCCTGACGCTCGCACAGCTCACTACTCGCTAGGCGTTTATGATTTTTCTTGACCATCGAATTATTAAAAAAGCATGTTAAAGAGCTTCTTATACGGTTGTAATTCACTTAATTGGAACTTCTCTTTTCCATACAAAGCCGTTATCGTTCTTTGGCTTATTCTGCTCTTCATAATTGATAGAAAAAGAAAGGTAAATAATAGAGTTTCTAACAAGCTCAGCTAGTGTCATTAACTGAGTAGTAAAGTCTTTTTCAGTCATCATAAGAGTATGCTGCGAGCGTTTTGTTTTTTCATATAACTGACTATCTATATTGGTGATTTCCTCTTCTAACTCATTTTTCTGATCAACCAACTCTTGATACCTCTCTGTAGCCTTGTATTGTTTAATCAATGGAATTAATGCCTTGCATTCGTTTCTGTATTGTTCTTTTTCTTCTTTTAAGTGTTGAATCTGCATTTGCTCGACACTGGTTGCTGACACGAGGTCAGCGTAAAGCTCATCAATTATCTTAAATGAACGATGTTCAATGAAGTTTCTAATCTCACAGATTTTAGTGAGTTCAGGGTTGAGCCAATCCGAAACAGATTCTTGATCGTTTATGTCTCGTAAGTCTTTCAATATGTAAAACAGAGCGTGTAAAAACTGGTTCTTACTTTCTGCGAGTTTCGGGTGTGGTTGCCATTGCTTATTTGAACCAAGTTTTTTGAACAAGCTTTCAAAGCTAATTTTCCTATCTTTTTCGAGCGCATTTAAGTCGTAAAAGTGATTGATGAAATAAGCGATTTTGTCGAATAGAGAATATAGAATCTTGAACGCTGATTTTAAGTTTTGAGCTTTGATATTATCGATACAATAAGTCATATCATCGATCTTTTGGAACGTACTATTGAAAAAACTTTGTTCATCATTATCAGTATCCAACGCTGTAAAGATCAAATGCCTTGCGTAGCAAAAATCGTTCTTTATCTCATCAAAGTTAGCGTGATAAACCAATTCCTCACTATGTGACAAAGTAAGGTTGAGCTTCGATGATATCGGGGGTAAGGATAAAGAATCGGGGTGCCTAGCATACCTCAATTCACTTACCTCCAATTCATCAATGAACAATTGATTATCACTGCACCATGCTAAATAGTCGATCTCTTTCTCGTTCAGTTCGCGCTTATCATAAGGTTCATAGAACCGTTCAAATTCACTCTCATCAAAATTTTTTTCAAACCAACTTTTAAAAGTTTCTGTCCATTCATTACTAAAAATCAAACAACTATCGTTAAATTTAATTGGATCATTAGGTAGCTTTAGGCGACTTTTTAAGCTTTGGTATGCTAAATAATAGTGATAATGTGCTTTTGGTATGTCGTGTTGTGAATAGTGAGCAATATATCGCTCACTTTGATACATAGCAGTATGAGCAATGGGCTGATTATTCAATAGAATGCCACGTTGCCAAAATTTTTTGGCGCACATAAAGCGACCTTGTTGTGAAAGATAATTACCTAAATTTGTCGATATTTGAGACTCAAGAGTAATTTGATAAATATCATCAATGTTGCGCTTTTTGAGCAAACTAAGCGCTTTTTTGAAATGAATAATGACTTTGTTTAGTTCAGGACTGAACCACTCTTTTTGCTGTGGCACATTGAGCAAAGAGTAAGCATTGCCAAGCATATAGTTAAACTCGGCTTCTCTAAAATCGTCTTCAAATACTGGCGTGAACATATCAAACGTTGATATGAAATTTTGCATTCCCTCAACATCGTTATCGTCTGTCAGTTCATCCACACGCAAGTTGAAAAGGTCGAGTGCAGAATCATCGATGAGCACATTCTCAGTAAGTTCCATAATAACCTCTTATTAATATCGATCACGTATTATATATTTATTCGCTTATTAAATTGGAACATATAGAAAGTTAACAATGGGCATAATAAGCTTGAAATACCTAGCGCAAAAGCTCTCTCAGATAGCTATTCCGCTTATGAGATTGACTAGGTGCCTCGGTGATCTGCTTCATATCATCGCGACTACCAACGATATGGATTTCACTTTCAGCTCTCGTGATTGCCGTATAGAGCCATGCTCTATCTACTATTCTTCCGTCTTGCAGAGCGATGATGATGCGTGGAAACTGTGACCCTTGAGCCTTGTGCAAAGTGATCGCATAACCCAACTCCATGCAATCTAGAACGGATTGCGTCACCTCGACCTTATCACCCGTATCAAGTGTGACCTCTCCGTAACTATCACCAGAAGGTTTGACGCTGGTTAGTGTGCCAAGTGAGCCGTTCTGAATGCCTTTGTCGTAATGATTCTGCGTAAATAACACCGCATCATTAAGGCGGAGTGGCAGAAAGAACTTGTCACCATTAATTTCAAATTCAAGACTATCACTGTTTAGGTTGACCGCTTGCTGGGTGAGCTTATTGATTTCTGATACAAGTGCTTTGGTGGGAGCCATGACGCGACTGTTTTCAGGACACTGTTGGTAAAGCTCATAACAGACTTTGGCAATGTCTGTTTTACTAGTTTCGTGAAAGTGTATTGCTCCCGTACTTAATCGATCAGGCATCACACCTTGATTGATGAGCTTTGAGTATTCGGGGATACCCGTTGACCCTTCCTGTCTCTTGACGATATCTAGCATCGTATTAGCCACCGTTTTTGCTTCAACGATGTCTGCCAACACCTTGCCGCAGCCGATTGGTGGAAGTTGGTCGGGGTCGCCAGTGAATATCAATCGTACAGAGGGGTGAATGTGATTCACAAGACGATACATGGTTGGCAAGTCAATCATGCTTGCCTCATCAATCACCAGTAGGTGATTTGTTTTCTCGACACTGGGTTCTATGGGGTCTTCACGGAGCAATTTGGCAATGGTTGAGGTAACAAAACCGATGGATTCATGCAGTCTCATTGCAGCACGGCCACTGAGCGCAACGGCGTGTATTTCAAATCCAAGTTGATGGTATGCCCTGAGAGCCGTTCTGAGTACCGTTGTCTTGCCTGTTCCTGCGCCGCCCGTAATACAGCTTACCGAATTATCCAGACACGTTGTGACGGCTTCGATTTGTTTAGGCGTTAATTCGTAGGGAAGCTCCGCAACCGCAGAGCAATACGCAGCATTGGCGTTTTCATCAAACAAGTCATTTCGCTTAATCAGTGTATTTAACCGTTTGGCAACGACACTTTCCATCAGAAGTTGCGCCGTTGGGTGGTAAGCTCCTGTATCGGGATTTAAAATGTACTGGGCTTTATCATGACCTGATTGAAACGCCTGAGTGACCAGTGTTTTGTCTTTCAATAGTTTGTTGAGGTAAGGGCGCACATTGGCATGAGTGGTATAGGTGTGACCTTTTTCAATCTCCTTGCGGATCGCCATTTCCAGAGCCGCGCTGAGCCTTCTTGGGTCATCCTGCGCAACATCGCTCTTAAAATCCGTTCCCTTGATAATGTCTTCAATGACACTGAACGAAAGACCAAAGCCCATCAAAGCATAAGGATTATCCTTAATTACCTCTATGGAGGCTTCACCGTGATGCTTGAGCAGCCGTTGCTGCACACTGGCGGGGATGCTGTGCTCGCTCATCCAGTTGCAATGTGCCAGATTTTTATATTTGGCGTACCCCTTAAAGAGCGCTTTCACTGAATCTTCACTCAAAATCGATGTCAGACGCTTTCTGGACTCCGGGGTGTCATTTCTCAGTGTGGCATGAAAGTCTTTACCCAAGAGCCTCCAGAGCGCCCTAGCTTTGCTTTCGCCAATACCCTTGAAGTCACTTTCTCTGACGATAAAGCGTATCAGTTGCTCACCTGTTTCGGGTAAAGTGCATTCAATATGCTTGGGTGATTCATACGTGTGCTGCTGCATCACATAATCACCCATCTCCATATTTTCTATCTGGCGAGCGCCTTTGACTGACCAATGCTGACCCAGCGTTGGAAGCACAGGGATGCTATCGGGGTCGGCTTTGATGGTGACGTAATACTTCCCACTATTGGTTTTGTAAGAGTCTTTCGCCAGCGGTACACCGCTGAATATCACCATCTTGGTCGAGCGGTAAGGGATACTGGTTACACGCATTTGGTCTTCATGCGAAGCGGTTTTCATCGTGGCATCAACCCCATTTCGGATAAGGTTTCAGATAGCTCACCAAAGCGCTCAAGTCGCTTTTCAAGCTCCCTGACCTTAGCTTTCAATTCAATGTTCTCAGCTTCTAATGACGACACCCGTTTTGAATCGAGAAGCTTTCGATTTGCTGTGTTGTCGTAGGCTTGAGGTTTGCCTTCATTCTTCTTGGCAGCGTCAGTCAACGGTGGCAGGACACCTTTACTACGCAGTTCATCTTCTAAGGCTTTGAGTGCTTTCTTGAGGGCAGGGTTTTGGTTTAAAGCCGATTTTCCACAACCAATACCCTTTGCCACCTCGATACGATTAAGCTGGCCTCTGAACACGATTTGTTTAAGTTCATCGTCCGTCTGTGTGGCTTTCCAGACTTCAAATGCCTCAAGGTTTTGTTGCGCTTTCTGCTGCCCACTTGCCATTAGTTATCTACCTCACCCAATAGCTTGCGAAGCCCTGTGACAAAGCCTCTAGGGAAGACTTCGCTATTGTATTCCATGTCTTTTACCTGACCCGCCTGAGTAGTTTGCCAGTCGTTTTTTTCCATACATTCATCAGAAATGGCATACGCTAAGGCTTTTTTCTCTGATTCGGTGAGTACGCCTGATAGGGATGGCAGCACTTCCACGCTTGGCTCTGCGGTGGTGTCAAACTGGCGCACTGGGCGTTTGTCGATGGTAATATTGGCGTGTTGCTTGAGTAAATTCACCTCTTTGCGGTAGCGGTTACGCTCGGCAATGATTTGACCAAACAAGGCGCGTACCGCAGGGTCTGGGATACGCTCTAACAGCTTATTATCCGCAGGAATGGATTTAGACCGTGAGGTGTTGGATAGCGGTTTTTTGGTATTGGTATTGTACTTTGCCGCCCATGCTTCGATGAGTGTTCGGTAGTGCTTGTTACGGGTAGCACGCAAAGCCTCATACGCTAATCCACCATTTTCGGCAGACACGCGCCCAATTTGCGTGATGGAGAAATCACGCTGCCCTGATTCCGCATAGGCTTTCAGCGTGTCGTTTAGCTTATCGAGATTTTGCTGAGTGCGAGGCACTTTGCCTTCTTTTAAGTCAGCCAGAATGACATCAATATCCAATTCCATTAGTCCTCCAATAAGTTCGGTAGTGCGATACCATTTAGATTAATGGCTTTGTCAGTCAATGCACTGACACCCTCCGCGAACAGCTTGTTGTCAGTCAGGTATTCACCCGCTTCGATGTAGCTCGCCACCTTGCGGTAGCCTTCAAGTTTGTCGTCAGGGTCGGCGATTTTTGCCATTTGGCGCAGCATGGCATTGGCGGCGATGAGCTGTTGTTTGTCGTCCATTTCCATGAAAATCGGCTCGAAGCCTTTTTTCATCAGTACACGACTGAGCTTGCGTGAACGCTTTTCTATGGCAGGGGTTTTTCGAAGTTCGTCCTGCAAATCAGGGTAGAACTCCGCATCATCACAAATAAGAGATAGGTGTAACAATTCAGAGTCGGTTTCGATAAACTTCAAGGCATGGCTGACATCTTGCTCAGAGCCAACCGCAATCAGCTTATCTTTGGTGTCATCTTCATTTCTGGTTTCTTCGACACGAATGATTTTATTGATAAGCCCAAAACACGCTATCCAGTCTTTGGCGTATTCATCGGCTTCGACTTGTTGTTTTTCATAGCGGCGCTGTAGGGCTTGCAGTTCATCGTGCTTGATAAATGGTTTGCCTTGCTCTTCACAGAAGAACCGGTCGTCTTTTAGGGCTTCCAGTTCCCCTTCAATTTCCACAGAGAGATTAGCCGCTTGATTCGCCTTGTAACTCAGTTGGTTGAAGTGGGCATTGAGTGGCTTAAGATAATAAGCTTCGGTAATAAACCAGCGGCAACGAATACAGTTTTCGGGGCCGTGGGGTACGCTGCCGTAAGTACGATTGGTAGCGGCTTTTGCATCTCTAATCAACTCACCACCGTTCCAGCAACCACCAAGGGTACTGACTTCATCCGATTTCACGGTGTTGCCACCGACCAAACACAAGCCACACGAGCGTTCTTCCCAACCGATTGGATTCCGGTTAATCAGTGCCGCCTGAATGCTATCATCACTGTGATACACCATCTTGCACTGAATTTGCTCCATCGAGGCATCTTTGAGGAAGTTGCGCACCGATTGTTTGGATTTGGCATCCAACTCACCATGTGCCTCATCCATCTTCTCTGCCATCACTGACGGGGTGATTTTGTTGTAGTAGATGGTCATCAACAGGCGCGTATGCCCTGCCAATAGCTTAGAAATCACAGGCAATGGCAATTGTGTATCCATTGTGTAAGCCGTGATGAGTGAGACTCGCAAACTGTGTAAAGGAAAGAGTGTAGAAACTTTGTTTAATATTGGTGTTCCTTCTGTGTAGTCCACAACCAGTTTTAATCGTTCCCCATTATCGAGACTATCACCTTGCACTAAAAGCTGGCTTTCTAATGCGAGAAGAAGATGATACCAAAAGGGTGCGATATTGCGGGAAATGACAGGCTTGCTCTTGTCCTCTCCTTTCGCTGATGCATCACGAAACAAAAAGGCAACCTCCCCCATGCTTTCTAACTGCTTGGGTGATTTTTTGTGTTTAGTGTGTTTTGTGCCTAGTGTGCTGCAATCAGTGGGTTTATCAATAGGGTTATATTTCTCCTGCCAGTTCCTTAGTTTTTCTAGCCAATACAGCACTTCTTTGTTTTCCCACGGGATAAGGTAACCACGCTCAAGCTCATCTTTGTTTTGATCTGCGGTCTTATTGGTATTGATATACAGCCCTGTCGAATGCTGGCCTGTCATAGTGTCGTGAATGCGACGGAAAATACCTTTCCCAAATGGGCGTTTTTCATTACCAAGCGCAAAGTCATGCTTATCATTGAGTATCCATTGCCCTTGTTCATAACGCCACGTATCGGCCTCTCCGCTATCTAGCATACAGACTTGATAAGTTCTTAATGGTAAGTGCAATTTCATGAAAATAACCATTGCCCTGACAGGTGACCACATTTGGTAAACATTACACTTTTTACCTTTTCGAGTAACTTCATTCACTCGCCATATGCAATCAGGATCGGACTCATCAATTATTTCTGATTCCACTTCAAACCAGTCACAATTCGCGTTGAATTGTTCGGTACACTGATACGCCCATGACCAATGTTTAAAGTGGCGATAATGATAAGGTGGAAGGAAGGAGGAATCCTGCTTAAGGTTTTTCTTAATAACCATTAATTCAGATTTATCTGGCATTGGGCATAGGATTTGCCTCAAATTTTGGATATACCGATAAGGTAAGGGGGTTCTGACAGTCTCCACTCTGGAACTTTGTATTTTGATTCTGCTCAGTGGGTTTTGGACTATAGGTGTAGGATTTCCGTTGTCATCTTCCTCTGAAAAGTAATTATCAATAACAAAGTCAATGAAGTTACAAACGTGATTGACATACTTTTGCACTTTATCAGGAGAGTTAACATCATTCCGGGTTCTGGCTTCAAGGTCTTCGCTAGAACAAACATGTCCATCACAGCCCTTAAAAAACAATGATAAATCATATGCGTAGGGTGCCTGCTCTTGTAGGTAAAGATCAAAAAATCGAGAAAGAGCAGTTAGTTTTGTATCGATTCCAGAAGTCTGAACCCCCATCCAATCTGAAGCAAACTCTTGCCATTGTTGCCATTCAGCTCCTAACGTCGTTAACATCCAATTAAAAGATAAATCTTTTGAACGTCCATCTTGTTTTCTTCCTTTTACTGCCATTACTTACCTCTCAATTTTGGACGTTTTCCCGTGAAGTAACCCTGTGGGTCGATGTCATCAAAGCCATGCTCAACCAGTGCTTTCCAGTCGAGTGCTTTGACTTTGGATTCAGGGTTTGCCAGTTGCAGTGTCGCTTGGGTCAGTTCATCAGAGATTTCCTGCTGACCTTTGCCTGTGTAGGGGATTTGTGAATCTAGGGACTTATGGTGCATACAGCGGCGAATCACCAAGGGGTTAACTCCTGAGCGCTCTATTCGTCTACCATAATTATGACGATGCCCGTGAGGGTCTTTACCTTCAGCTTTGCTTGGTTCTAAACCTATGCGCTTCAAGCCATTGGCGTAGTTGTCATGGAAAGCGTTGATGGTGTAAGGGTTGCCAAAGGCACTGTGATGAAAAGAAATAAACGCATAAGGGTGGTGACAGTCGATGCTGGCGCGGTACTTCTGGTAGGTCTTCCAAAGTGACATAAACACTTTGCCGTAGTCGGTTGGGAACCACTGAACCTGTATGTAGTTATCTTTATGGTCAACCACACGGTTTTTCCAACCAAGATGTGCTGTGCCTTTCATGCGCTGGCGAGGGATACGCGCATACTTTTCTTTTAAGTACGTTTCTCTATTCTGATTTTTAGAACGAACTTCAGGGTCACTAGGCGCTTTACCGTCAATTTCGTTATAAATTCGAACGATAGCACTATCAGGGTTATAGGGATCTTCAAATACGTCTGTCACCCAAAGCGTTAAAGCTTCACTTTCGCGTAACCCGCCACCGTGCATGAGAAGGAGTATTAACTTATCCCTGAGTGCCACTCGTGGGTCGCTTGCGCCACCGATGCCATTTATATAAAAATCTTCCCAATACTTTTCAGGAAAGGCGATGGCGTCATCTTCGGTTTTGGTGAGTGGTGTGCGCCCCTTAATAGTTCGCGCCTTACGGATGGTTTTATTGACGGTCTTATCTTCAATATGACCAAGGAAATCGTTTTGGTTTTTGCGATACCATGCTGCGTAATTCAATCGCTGCTCATGCGGGGTAGCATCACGCAAGGGATTCATGGACGCAGTGCCGTGCTTGTTTGCCAACCAATCTGTGAATGCCGTCAATCGATGAATATGCTTATTCACGTTACTGGTTGAACTTGGCACCCAATACAAACCTGATGGGTCAAGTCCATCCTCACCAATCGTTCCTGTATACAACCGCTTAGAAAAGGTCTGAAAGAGCAACTTCGGATCGTCAAACAATCCTCTATTGGCTTCCATGTAATCCAGCAACAAGGACACAGCTTGAAGAAATCCATTCATGACGGAGTTACTCACACCGTCCAGCTCTAGCTTGAGTAGATAGTCCGTGACCGTACTTAACTCTCCTTGCTCAGTTAGCAAGATAGGCAGTTGGCTTTTGATGCCCGTATTGTCCTCTACAATCGTTGCTCTAACTTTTACTGATGACAAACTATGCTTTCCTTATACACTTATACACTTATACACCTTGTACACACCATTGACTATATACCTATAGCGTTAGTTGTGCAATAAAAAGGCAGGTTTCTCTGCCTTAATACACAATATACACCCTTTAAATTACTATATATAATGTTTAGGCGGTTTTTTTATTCATATTGGTATAGCAAATAACAGCTGGTCGCTAAACGTAACTACTTATTAGCAACAAGGCTTTCTGCAAACGTATCGTTAAACCAATCTTCAATCATGTTCTTTTCGTAAACCAGATTATCGCTGGGTAACCTACGATTAACGGTATTCATGAACATCATATCTTTGATCTTAACCTCTTCGCTTTTAAGCACTGTGCTGTCACCGCCTGTAAGTACATATGAGAATGACATTCTAGGAATATCTATTTCTTTAATGATCCTGACATCCGTAGCAGACTGCCCCATACCAACAAAAGATGCTGGCCACACCTGACCGGCTAAATCTAAGTCAGTGACGGTAATTGACAGTTTTTGATCGTCAGGAAGCTTTTCTGCCAGTTCAGTAAAAAACTCATCGAGCTCTTTAAAAGTGCGTTCTCTAAAGCGAGTTCGAGATTCATTCGAAGGCTTAACATCTCGGTAAGACTTTGGTTCTTCCCAGGTTACTTCAACCTGTGCCGCTTGCAGTACACCAGACATACCCACACTGGCGAGCAAGAGCGCAGATACACTCGTTAACTTAGCTATTTTCATGTAACCCCCTACCTCGTTTCTAAAAACCCGGTATTAGTCAGCGACAAAAAACTGAGTAAGCGGGTAACGGCGCTTAGTGAAGCATGACTTCAACTTATAGCAATGTTACTACTTTTATCACAACTATATGCTCAATAATAGCACAGGTAGCTGAACGTAAAGTGAATGGCTTTATCTATATACACGGTAACAGAGTGGAAGGATTAGAAGGCACAACGGAAGAAACAATACCTTTAACGCCAATTATTTATCGGGTTCCAGTAATTATTTATCGGGCTCCAGTAGCTATTTATCGGGCTCCAGTAGCTTAGATTGCTCTATCATTGCGCACAATTGCTGGCGCTTGCCGCGGCTAAAATTAGGGTTTATATCGGTGGTTTCGCAATATGCGATATGAAAGCGCATGACCGTTGAACGACTTGCCAGAATTCTTCGAAGGTAGTTTGCTTCGAATTCTTTTAAAGGCGCAAGCTGCGCCGCCGCCTGATCTCTTAACGCATCCAGCTCTCTTTGTTCAGGTAACTCAGAAATAGAAACAAACCAACCTGAGACGGTACTTTGTATATCTGAAAAAAAGTATTGAACAAAAGGCGAACGTAGCACAATCACCAATAATACAATTTCGGCACAGATTACAAAGAAACGAAGCATTTAAAATTATTCCACTACTATACTTAATTCAAACAACGCAGCTATCGTTAGTTATTTTCAACAAACATTTTCGTCAAAAAAATCAAAAGGATAATTACTTGTATAATTTTCATTCGGTATTAAAAACTATTATCGTCATAGTAGTCAACTAGCATTAAGTAAAGATAGATTGATAAAATATAATTTCTGAACTTTCAGTATTGACTGAAAGATAAATAAAGATGATCATTAGCTCTATCATTGATCTATGTTAAACACGCTGAATTTTCACCTGTTATAATGCGCCGCGCAATACAAGAAGTTGGCTAAGGTTTTGAAAAAATGAACGAACAAATTCCGGTTAAAAACGTTACTCCAGTAAAGGTGCACAAACCCGCATCAACCACTGAAGGGAAGCGATACGACTCGCGTAGTCGTATTTATGTTCGTGCGGTTAAAGGCCCTCTTGAAACATTCAGACGTTTTTTCGGTTTGTTTTTTCTCGCCATCTTCGCCGCTATTCCTTGGATAAGATTTAATGGCCAGCAGGCAGTGCTACTCGATATTGTAGAGCAGCGCTTTTCTATCTTTGGGTTAACGTTATGGCCGCAAGATTTAACCTTGCTTGCCTACATTTTTATTGTAGGCGCATTCGCGCTGTTCTTCGTGACGACCTTTGCAGGCAGGGTCTGGTGCGGCTTCATGTGCCCTCAAACTACCTGGGTATATATCTACACTTGGTTTGAAGAGAAGATAGAAGGCCCTAGAAATAAACGCATTAAGCTAGACGCGCGAAACATGGATGCGGATAAATTTATTCGCAAAACCCTCAAACATACGGCTTGGGTGGCGGTTGCTTTACTTACCGCACTCACCTTTGTGGGATATTTCACCCCAATCGGCGCGCTCTTTATTGATTTTTTCACCTTTAATACAGGTTTCTGGGCCGCGTTTTCAGTGATCTTTTTTGCAGTGTGCACATATGCCAATGCGGGTTACATGCGAGAAATCATGTGTACCCATATTTGCCCTTATGCCCGTTTTCAATCGGCCATGTTCGACAAAGACACCTTTACCGTCTCTTACGATGCCAAACGAGGCGAACAGCGAGGCCCTCGCCCTCGTAAACTAAGCCATGAACAGGTACATGAAAAAGGCTTGGGCGACTGTATTGACTGTAACCTCTGTGTGCAGGTTTGCCCCACCGGCATCGATATTCGAAACGGTTTGCAGTATGAATGCATTAACTGCGGTGCGTGCGTAGATGCCTGTAACGGCGTAATGGATAAAATGGGTTACCCCAAAGGGCTTATAAGCTTTACGTCGGAAGAAGAGCTTGCGGGGGGTAAAACACATATCGTACGGCCTAAGCTGATTGGCTACCTTATCGTGCTTATTGTCATGACAGGGTTATTGGTTGCTGACATTGTGACCCGAGTACCCCTTGAAATTGATATTATTCGCGACCGTAACTCGTTATACCGTGAAACGAATGAAGGGTTAATTGAGAACGTTTATACCGTTAAAGTATTGAACAAATCTCAGCAAACTCATACCTATACCATTTCGGTACAAGGACTGCCTGAATACACCTTTATTGGCAATAAAGAAGTGACAGTGCAAGGTGGTGAGGTTTATAGCACACCGATTTCGGTTGCAACTGACCCGTATAATCTGGAAGATGTGGTAACAGACATTCAATTCACCGTTACCACTACCACCGATTCAGGTGAAAACGTTACGGTTAATGAGCCAACCAAATTCCTTTATCGATGAAAGACTTTTCGTTTTCTGGATTAGATCCAGACACTATATTAGATGCCCTGGAGACTCAGGGCATTTTTCTTCAAAGCGGCTTACTTGCTCTCAATAGTTATGAGAACCGGGTTTACCAGTTTCAAGCCGATGACAACAAACGTTATGTGGTTAAGTTTTATCGGCCTGCCCGTTGGACAGACGCGCAAATTTTGGAAGAACACAGCTTTGCCCAAGAACTTGCTGAAAGCGAAATTCCGATTGTTGCGCCTTTAGCGCTAAACGGAAAAACCCTTCACCACCATGGCGATTATCGCTTTACCGTTTTCCCTTCGGTAGGTGGGCGCCAGTTTGAGAACGATAATTTAGACCAGCTGGAATGGATGGGCCGCTTTATTGGCCGTATTCACCGCGTGTCTCAAGCGAAAACCTTTAAACAACGCCCTGATATCGATACGCAAAGCTATTTAGATGAACCTAGACAGGTTTTAGAAAATAGTACCTTGTTGCCCAATCATCTTAAAACAGCATTTTTTGCTATTTTGAACCCCGTGATAACCGCAGCCTCTTCGGCTTATAAAGCCACCGACGTCATTCGATTGCACGGCGACTGCCACCCCGGAAATATTCTATGGCGTGATGGCCCTACCTTTGTTGATTTAGATGACTGTCGGATGGGCCCTGCTATCCAAGATTTATGGATGATGTTAAGTGGCGACAGACAGCAACAACTATTGCAACTTGATACGTTGATTGAAGCCTATGAAGAATTTCAGCCATTTAATACTAATCAGCTTGTGTTAATAGAACCCCTTCGCGCCATGCGAATGGTGCACTATATGGCATGGCTGTCTCGCCGCTGGGAAGATCCAGCCTTCCCTCGCGCCTTTCCATGGTTTGCCGACGATAAATACTGGGAAGGTCAAATTCTTGCGTTAAAGGAACAGCTTTCAGCCATGCAGGAACCGCCTCTAAAACTCGGGTATTAGCTGGCAAAACCTGAACACACTCGCTATTTATTAGGCACTTAAGCTATACTCCTTCGCGCTTAGGTGCCCATCTATGGGTTAAACGGGAAATCAGTGAAATCTGATGCTGCCCCCGCAACGGTAAACTCAGTGTGAACACACACATTCTCCTTAATACGCCACTGTGTCATCGATATTTATGTCGCGACATGGGAAGGCAGAGAAACCATACACAGTATTGGTGAGTGAGCCCGGATACCGGCCTAGCTTCACGGCAGTTATTCTGCTTACATTCACCCTTGTACTCGGGCGGAGTACATAGCGAGAAATACAATGAAATTTCAAACACACTTTACCTGCACTGCAGTTTACGCTGCCGTGGCTACACTGCTGTCAGCACCTGTTTTAGCGCAAACTCCTGATACCATAGAAACACTCACCGTTACTGGCACCCGTTTGCCTGTACAAATAGCTAAGCTGCCTGCATCGGTAAGCGTATTAACCGAGCAAGATATTCAAGCCTCAGGCGCTGTACAACTTACCGATTTAATTCGCGGTTTACCTGGCGTAAGCCTTTCCCAATCAGGTAGCCCAGGCGGCCTTACCGAACTTCGTGTTCGAGGCAGCGAAAGTAATCACTTGCTTGTGCTTATTGATGGCGTAGTGTCTAACGATATTGGCCAAGGAAGCTTGATAGACTTGGCCCACTTAACCTCGGCGAACGTGGTACGTATAGAACTACTACGTGGCCCGCAAAGTGCCTTATGGGGCAGTGGCGCAATTGGTGGCGTATTAAGTATCACCACCAAAGCAGGTGAAGGAGCCAGTGCAAAACCTAGCATTAATTTAAGTGCGGGAATAGGCACACAAGGTACTTACCAAGGCAGCATTAATGCCGCCACGCAAAATGGCGATGTGGCTGTGCGCACCTACGCCAATTACCTAAAAACAGATGGCGATAACATTTCCCGCGTGGGTAATGAAGATGACGGTTATGACAACATGACCGCAGGCATCAACGTTGATTACGCATTGGCTGATGCACACACATTAAGTGCGAAATTTCGCAGCACCCAATACGAAAATGATTACGATGGTACCGACTATGTCACCACCGGATTACCTGCTGATGCCGACAATGTGACTGATGGTAGCCAACTTAGTACTAAACTAGCTTGGCGCTACGCGCCAGATGCATCTGCCTATGCGTCTACTGTGTCTTTCGATTACCGAAAAGACGACAATGACAACACCACATCAGGTGTCGATGCAGGTGGCACCACGGGGGAGCGCTTAGCCCTAAATTGGACAAGTTTTTACAACTTTGATAACTGGCAAGTAGCGGGTGGTGCTGAATACTTACAACGTTTGTTTGAACAACGTGGCCCTGTTGTATTTGGCGATCCAAATCAAAAGCAGCACGACAATACGACCAGCTTATTTGGTGAAGCCACTGGTGACCTCGTTGATAATGTTTTTGCGACCTTAAGCGCAAGGTTCGACAACAACAGTGAATTTGATGACGCCGTTAGTTATCGCGCGGGCCTAACGTGGCAAGTATCAAAAACCTATGCACTATTTTCAAGCTACGGTAAGGCGATTAAAACCCCAACCTTTACTGAACGATTTGGCTATTTCCCAGATAGCTTTATTGGTAACCCTGACTTAACGCCCGAAGAGAGCGAAGAGTGGGAAGTGGGCGTAAAAGCAGATTGGAATTCGGTTACCGCACAGATGAGTGCTTATAGTGCCCAACTTGAAGACGAAATTAATGGCTTCGTTTATGACGCCACCCAAGGCGTGTACACCGCTGCCAATGTAGATGGTGAAAGTAGCCGTGACGGCGTAGACGTTGAAGTAACTTGGCTTAGCGATTTAGCGAAAGTGTCGGCATCTTATAGCTATTTAGACGCTGATCAAACCAGTTTTGGCATTGCCAGCACAGAGCTTCGCCGTGCACGTCATCAAGGCGCATTATCGGTATTGTCTGATTTAGGTACCGAGAAATTTAGCCTTTATGCAAAACTGGCCTATACGGGCACCCATTACGATACTTACTTCCCTCCCTACCCTGCTAATGCAGAAACCTTAGGGTTGTCAGCTTATACCCTAGCGTCAGTTAACCTTGGCTACCAAGTTTCTGAAAAGTGGGCGTTATCATTAAAAGTGAATAACCTTTTTGATACTGACTACGAGGATATCGTGGGCTATGCAGGACAAGAACGACGTGCATTGCTATCGGTGAGCTACAATCACCAGTAACACCTATTCCGTCACTTTTTAAACTAAAATAGTGACACTTTATTCGCTTCTTCTTTACGAAGAAGCGAAACTTCCCCCTCAGATATCATCCATTCGTTGCATTTTTCCGCTCGCTTGTCGCGTAAACTAGTGCCCAATAAAAGCCTGTGGTAACCTCAGCATTGATAGATAGATTTGAAATCAAAGGATTCAATTACATGAAGAAGTTTGCAGTGTTGTTTGTAATGGCAATGCTTTTGCCATTAACCGCATGTGCCCAAGAAGGTACAGCTAAATGGAAAGAAGGTACCCATTACACGGTATTAGATGAAGAAGCGACTAAAAAGCCAGTTATCACAGAATACTTCTCGTTCTGGTGCCCACATTGCTTCCAATTTGAGCCAATCGTAAAACAAATTAAAGAGAAGAAAGGCGAGAACACTAAGTTTGAAAAAGTGCATGTTAACTTTATGCGCTTTACCGGCCCTGACGTTCAAGATGCCGCCACCCATGCCATGTTAATTGCCCGTGCAATGAAACAAGAAGATGCAATGAACACAGCTATCTTCAACTACATTCATAAGCAACGCGCAACCATTACCAACCTTAAAGATTTGCGTAACATCTTTGTGGTAAACGGTGTTGATGGCGCTGAGTTTGATAAGTTAGCCACCAGCTTTGGTGTAAACAATATGATTCGTAAGAACCAGCAGCTTATCGATAAGAACCGAGACTACCTTACAGGCGTACCAAGCTTTGTTATTAATGGTAAATATCAGCCTAAGTTTACTGCTGAAATGACCTTTGATGATATTGCTGATTTGATTGTTTGGTTATCTGAGCAAAAGTAATTTTTAAAATTATTGAAATAGGCTGCAACATGCCTATTTCAATGCAGAATTAAATGGGCCGTAGCGGTTATCGCTAAGGCCCATTTTCATTTTTAATACGTAAAAAAGCAGGAGCGATTCATGTCGTTTTTACCGGAAGATTTCAGTGCCTTTATTTGCGAATTAGACAAACTAAAAAGTGTTAAGCGCCAAATAACCTTGCCTTGTGATGGCGATCGCCAAGAAAACTCTGCCGAGCACAGTTGGCATGTTGCACTTATGGCCAGTACCTTGGCACATTATTCCGAGAAACCTATTGATGTCGCTCGGGTTATTCGTATGATTTTGATTCATGATGTAGTGGAAATTGATGCAGGCGATTTGTTTGCCTTCAACGAGGTCTCTGAACACCACGCGCAAGCAGAAAAAGAGCTTGATGCGGCAAAGCGTATTTTTGGCTTACTGCCGAGTTCCTATGCCGATGAGTTATTATCACTATGGGTAGAGTTTGAAGAAGCAAAGACCCCTGATGCCGAGTTTGCCAAGGCGATGGACCGAGTGCTTCCTGTGTTTCAAAACATGCAAAATCAAGGTGGTAGTTGGAATAAACATGCTGTTACCCGAGATAAGATAGAAAAACGTAACTTACACTTGAAGCATTGTGCACCTAAATTATGGGATTACGTGACGCGTCAATTAGATACCGCGGTACAGAATAAGTGGCTGCTTCCAGCAAAAAGCTAAAGCGATTAAACGCCCTGACCTTCGCGCTCATAAACGACAAAAAAGGTGCTAGAGAGTCTGTTCTCTAACACCTTTTTTTATAAGTCTTTTTAATGGGCCTGTTGGTGAATCTGTTTTGTCGGCCCTGCTGGTGGGGCTTATTTGATGTCGTTTTTTAAAACAACGGCATCAAACACCCTCAAGCATGATTAAAAACGCGTACTTGCCCACACCCATAGCTTATTGGCGTCTACTTTGATATCACCAGCCGAGTAGCTACCATACTTCACCGCAAGCGTGACCTTATCCATCACTTTAGTTACGTACTGTACGTTAATTTCGCTACCTAAATCATCCACCTCGGCTGAGGCTTCATCGGCACTAAAATCATGATAGGCCAGCAACCATTTACCACCCGCTAATTTTCCGGATAAAGAGAAAGTAACATCTTGAAGACCTTGTGCAGGTGTACCTAAGAATTGGTCGGTCCAACCGTTAAATTTATGCAGGGTGGCCAGTGGCGTGGCAAAACCATATGCACCGTCGTCAGAGCCTAACAATTCATAATCAATCTTCGCGGTAATACCTGAAAAGGTAGCTGCAAGGTTTGCATTAATGTAACTAGCATCATAGTCGGTAGCGGTTTCGCCAGAGCCTGACTCACTGCTTTGCGTAGCAAATTCAGCGCCGTATGCCCAGTTCACTGTCTCACCTTTCATACTGCCGTTATAGCGAATACCGTAGGTATCAAGCGCATTATCGGTGTCATTATCAATTTCTAATAAATAACCGTAAGCGGTAAATTTTCCTACCGCTGTTTTGAAACTCGCGTTGAATAAATGATCTTTTGAATCAAAATCAGCGGCTTGTGCAAAAATTCGATTTCGCTGGGTAAGGTACCCATAAAAGAAATTCACTTTCTCGTTAAGCGCATAGGTAGCAGTAACGCCATCAAAGGTCTGCCTATCTTGACGCCATCCCACATGCCCTACGAACCTGTGATTATCGAGGGCAATCACTTGTCTGCCCCCTTTAAGTGTAAGCTTTTCATTCTTGTACTGAATAAACGCTTGATCCACTTCTGTAGTTTCAGGATCTGCAATCACTGAATACTCACCTACGTTATAACCTGTAGGGCCTACTGTATAATCGCCTTGCCCCATAACAATGCGGCTATCTTCCACTTCTGCGGTAAAGGAAAACCCGTTCAACGTTCCGGATTTAAAACCCAGGCGAGTACGAAGTGTTAATGCACTAGCATCATCAAGTGCATTATCTTGGTCGACTGATTCATAACGTAAGTTCAAATCTGCCCATGTAGACGCCTCACTAAGCACATCATGCCAGCTCTGCGCCATTGATGGCGCACTAAAACACGCCAACATAGCACTTGTCAGTGCAGCTTGAGTAAAGCGCTTTTGTGCCGGTGTAAACCTATTTGACGGTGCTTTTGTCAGCGCTGTTGATGGTTTCATATCTTGCGTATTCATGTGCGTTCCCTTGTTATTAACGATGTTAACGTTTGATGGTTAGCGTTCTTATTGACGATTTTTAGTTAAGGGGCTCCCTCCCAGTAAAAAATGGGATAAGCACCTAAGGGTTTAAATAAGTTTTAGCGACTTATGTGTCGCGCTTTGAATCAGCGTTAAACGCCTAACTCAAGCTGCGTCGGATTTACTGTTCGCTTTTTTTGCAGAACCACCTCCAGCTTGGTTAGATTTGATATGGGAAGACACCGGCTCAATTTTTTTTTGTTTATCATACAAAAAGGTCAGCACTTCATGTCGGTAGTGGTTGTACTGAGGGTTGTCAGCCAGCTTAAGCCTGTCTCGGGGTCTAGGCAGCTCAATATCGAGGATTTCGCCTATAGTGGCAGCTGGGCCGTTATTCATCATCACTATTCTATCTGAAAGCAATACGGCTTCATCTACATCATGGGTGATCATAATCACTGTATTGCCTAAATCGGCATGGATTTCCATTAATGAGTCTTGCAGGTGCGCGCGGGTTAACGCATCTAGTGCCCCAAAGGGCTCATCCATGAGTAAGACTTTGGGTTCCATCGCTAATGCGCGAGCGATACCAACACGTTGCTTCATGCCACCAGATATCTCACTAGGTAATTTATCAAGAGCATGTGTCATATGCACAAGCTCTAAGTTGTGCATTATCCAATCTCGCATTTCTTTTTTAGACTTGCCACGCATGGTGTGCTTTACGGCCAATTCCACATTTTTATAAACGCTTAACCAAGGTAATAGCGAGTGGTTTTGAAAAACAACCGCACGCTCTGGCCCAGGCGTTTTCACTTCAGCACCATCGAGTATGACTCCGCCCGTGGTAGCTTGGTGTAAACCCGCCACAATATTAAGCACGGTTGATTTACCACAGCCCGAGTGACCGATTAATGAAACAAACTCACCTTTCGCAATTTTAAGGTTTACATCAGTAAGTGCCGTAAATGGGCCTTTCGGTGTAGGGAAATCGATGCCTACTTGTTCTAATTCCAAGTGTTTAGCTTGCATGTTCTTTCTCCTTAATTACCGTAATACGCTGGTTTTGTCCCAGCTCACTGCACGTTGAACCGACAGCATTATCCTGTCGAGTATGAAACCGATAGCGCCTATAGTGAGCACCGCTACCATGATGCGAGCCAAAGATTCTGAACTACCATTTTGAAATTCATCCCAGACGAACTTACCAAGACCTGGGTTTTGCGCCAGCATTTCTGCCGCAATCAATACCATCCAGCCGATGCCAAGTGACAGTCTTAACCCTGTGAAAATCATAGGAATAGAAGAAGGCAGAATGATTTTTGTTAAATGAGACATCGGCGTTAAACGCAGTACCTTGCTCACGTTAATCAAGTCTTTATCAATAGCAGACACACCCACCGCAGTGTTAATTAGCGTGGGCCAAAGGCAGCATAAAGATACCGTGAGTGCCGATGTTACAAATGACTTTGAAAACATAGGGTCGTCGCTAACATACAGCGCGCTCACGACCATAGTGACCAATGGTAACCATGCTAAAGGTGATACAGGTTTAAACAGTTGTATGAGCGGATTAATGGCCGCATAGGCTGACTTACTCAGCCCACATAAAATACCCACAGGTACAGCAATCACTGAGGCAATAAGAAACCCCACCATGACGGTGTAAAGACTTGTCCATATTTGATCAAAGAAGGTGGGTGAACCGGTATACTCACGAATTTTTGGTTCGTAAGTTGGGTCTTGTGCAACCCGAGCGGCGTTGCGCTCTTCTTGTCTGGAGTAAAACGCATTAGCGTTTTCTCGCTGTGCACTGTGCTCAGCAATAAGCGAACCTGCTTGCTCCCACACTTGAGCAGGACCAGGGAATTGCCCGAGTGAGGTATCAATACTTTTCGCCACACCATTCCAAACAGCGAGGAACATCAAAAGGCCAATAAGAGGCAATAATAAAGCGGGTGCTCGACTATAAACCGCCCCCATGGTACCGCTCATTGGTGACTTGGCTGGCGAAAAGCTTAATATATTTGCCATCTTACTCATGTTGTTCTCCGCTATTTGTGTATGACTGTGAAACTGTTAAAGAACAGTTTCACCCTTTAGCCCAATACCAAACTGCTCAAGATAAGCATTTGGCTTGCTACCGTCGTAGGTAACGCCGTCGATAAATTCAGATTGAGGTGGTTTAAAGCCAGTTTCAGTGGCAAACGCTGGGAAGTCCGTCGCTTTTGCTTTTCCTTCGGCAATAAGTGCTTTTGCAGCCATGGCGTAAACCTCTGGCTTATACACTTTACGTGCAGTCTCTTTATACCAATCGTCTGATTTAGGCTCTGAAATTTGTCCCCAGCGGCGCATTTGCGTTAAATACCAAATCGCATCACTGTAAAACGGGTAAGTGGCGTTATAACGGAAGAATACGTTGAAGTCTGGTACTTCACGCTTATCGCCTTTTTCATATTCGAAGGTGCCTGTCATGCTGTTAGCCAACACATCTTCATCGGCGCCAACATAGTTGCTTTTCGCTAATATTTTTACTGCTTCTGGGCGATTAGCATTGTCATTTTCATCTAACCACATGGCAGCTCGAATTAACGCTTTAACCACGCGAATATGTGTATTCGGGTACTTATCGGCCCACGCTTGGCTTACACCAAATACTTTCTCTGGGTTGTTTTTCCAAATTTCGTAATCGGTAATAACCGGCACACCAATACCTTTAAATACCGCCTGCTGGTTCCAAGGTTCGCCTACGCAATACCCATAGATAGTACCGGCTTCCATCGTAGCTGGCATTTGAGGAGGAGGGGTAACCGACAGCAAAGCTTCAGCATCAATCTGCCCAGCATTGTCACCTTTGTGTGGTGCATAGTAGCCTGGGTGAATACCACCGGCAGCAAGCCAGTATCGAAGCTCGTAGTTATGCGTCGATACAGGAAAAACCATACCCATGTTAAACGGCTTACCTGCATCACGGTATTCTTCAACCACTGGCTTTAAATAATCAGCTTTAATGGGGTGAACAGGTTTGCCGTCTTCTACCGGAATATGGGCTTTCATTTTTTCCCATATTTCGTTTGAAACAGTGATGCCATTACCATTTAGATCCATACTGAACGCTGTCACAACATGCGCTTCGGTACCAAAACCAATGGTTGCGCCAAGAGGTTGCCCTGCTAGCATGTGAGCGCCATCAAGTTGACCGTCAATGGTTCTATCAAGCAATACTTTCCAGTTTGCTTGGGCTTCTAAGGTGACATATAAACCTTCGTCTTCAAAAAAGCCTTTTTCATAAGCGATGGCCAATGGCGCCATGTCGGTCAGTTTGATAAAACCAAATTTTAATTCTTCTTTTTCTGGCCAACCCACTTTTTCATCGCTTTGAGCGCTAGCAAGTGGCGCGACTAAGGTAAAAGAAAGGGCTATCGCAGCGGTTAAGCCTGCTGTCATTTTTTTCTTTATTTGTTTGAGCATTGAAACGTTTTTAAACTTGGTCATTTATGTTTCCTTTAGCCAAAAAAAAACCCACCAGCGTAGACGAATAAACGTCGCGCTTGGTGGGCTTCGATGCCGAGCCTGTAATCATTAGTTAATGAGGTACAGGCGAACTTATTGTTTGGGTGTTAGTTGTTGCTACCAGTACTCAATGTACTTTTTTGTTTTGGTATTGCTTCATAGTATAACTGCCATTAATAAAGCAGAGTTCGTGCCAAAACCCTAACACACTGAAATAATAGGATTTAGCAAAAACACAAATGGTAATCATTCTTTTGCCTGAACAATAACAGTGCGTTTATTGCACTAGAAGTGTTCGATGCACGGCATAGGGATGGTTGATGCACAGCGGGAAGGAGAATAGAAACACGAGGGAGACACCACACTCCCCCTCAGTGCTTTATTTATCGTTTCAGGCTTTACAGCCGTTGGGTGAATTGACCAATGGCGTTTACGACTTCTGAGGAGCCATTTTGAATTTCGTTCATGACTTTGCCCGACTCAGTCGAGTACTCAAGCGCTTCTCTCGCTTTTTCCTGGCCCGCTTCAATAAGTTGCACCGCATTTTCGGTAAGCTTTCTGTTTTCATTTACCACACTGACAATTTCTTCAGTGGCAGTACTGGTTCTTGACGCAAGTTGGCGCACTTCATCAGCAACAACGGCAAAGCCTCTTCCTTGGTCGCCCGCTCTGGCGGCTTCAATTGCCGCATTCAACGCCAGTAAGTTGGTCTGATCGGCAATACCACTGATGCTTTTAACTAAATCAGCCACTTTTTGCGACTGTTCGTCGAGTTCGCGAATCCCCTCGCTAGCTGTTCCCATCTGCGAAGTGAGCTCCCCCATAATTCGCACCATACTACCCACTACCTCTTTACCTTTTTGGGCTTGCTCTCCCGTACCTTCCGATATATTGAAAGCAACATTAGCGGCCTCAGAAATAGCAAACTCTCTTTGCATTTGTTCTGTGATCGCTGTAGCAAATTTAACGACCTTATAAAGCACGCCTTGATCGTTCCTAATAGGGTTGTAGGAGGCTTCCAACCATACATCATTGCCTCGACTATCTACCCGCTTAAAACGGTCTGAAAACATTTTCCCTTGCGATAGGTCACTCCAAAATTGTCGATACTCTGGTGTGTCGACTTCATCTGCTGGGCAAAATATTTTGTGATGCTTTCCAAGAATTTGCTCTAATGAGTAGCCCATCGTAGATAAAAAGTTGTCATTGGCTTTAAGAATTTTGCCTGTCAGATCAAACTCAATTACCGCGATGGAACGGTTTAATGCAGCCAGCATATCGTTCATTTCACGACTTTTATTAATATTTTTGGTTTGCTCTGCCATGTACAGCGCGATGCGTTCTACACCACCGGATTCGTTAGTAATTGGCTGCAATATACCTCTGAACCAGCGGTCTTCACCATTAGCATTAGCAAGGTTTATCGCACCGTGCCAATGCTGTGCTTGCTTAATCGCGGCAATAAACTCTTTCGTGGCGGACTGCCCCATCACTCCCTGAGGAATGAGGCTATCCATGGTTTTTCCATCAAGTGCATTAGATGAAAAATCTATTGCATCTGAAAAGCTGTCGTTCACTCTACTGATTTTGCCGTTTCTATCCAATTCGACATAAAGCATTTCAGCCCTAAGTTCACTTTCCACTGTATGAAACGATTCAACATCTTTGCGTAAACGCTCTACTTCTTCTAACAATTGCTTATTCTTAAAAAACATCCCGTGCTCCTCGACGTTCGGGCATAGCATCTCGCTCACACAAACTTCCCATAACGTTTATGAGAGCAAGCGAGGATGCAAAGTCGTTATTGCCTTACTTGGCTGATCTAAAGATAGCAGAGGATTTACAAGTTACTTAATTATTAGAAGAATTTGGAAATAATTTGATTCTAAGACAACAGCATTAACTTCAAATGGCCTAATACTGAGTGAAGGGTAACGCGGTTTTATCTCGTTTTGCCCACATTTGTGTGGCAAGCGTATTCGCTTCATCTACGTCATACCCTTCAAGTAAGATAAGGTAACTCACTAGGGTTGCGTGAATGGCTTGTTCCCCATAAAGATGCGAAGTCTCACCTCGCCAAACCGCGAGCATATCGTTCACGTTCATTTGCGTATCTTTGAGGGCCATTTTTTCTGTCAACTCTGGAAGAATAATTTCTTCGGTACTTCCATTGCGCGTGACATAGAGTTCGGTTTTTCGTTCACTGTTTACTTCCGGATCTCCTCCATCGCCTCGAAAGCACAGCGCTTCGAACGCAGGAAAACTTTCATTCACACGACAATGTTTATGATCAAGGTGCATGTGATAGACACCCTGCACACAATAGGGAGCTGACGTCGGGTTCAGCAAGCGCGCCAAGGTATTTGCACATGAGCGTAACCCAAATACTTCACGTAATTTTATGATGGTATTAAGCGCTGGCAATAAGTGCGACAGGTCGAGGTAGGTAACACCAAACTCACCCATTTGGCGAGAGGCATCGGCAATACTATTTACTTCTTCAAGCCCCAAAGCAGGTAAAGCTTTGCTAGCGTATAACCGACCAGAGCCTGGCTCATGGGCGCCGTGTAGCATAATGGTGTAATTATTTTTAGCCAGTACCGCGCACGATAACAGATACCAGGGTAACTGGCGGCGCTTACCGGCATAACAGCCCACATCTAACGTGGGTGTTAAGTTAGCAAGTTCAGGTTCTAGTAATTCACGGCATGCATCAATAAACCCAATGACTTCTTCTGGGGTTTCTTCTCGCGTACGCAAGAGCATTAAAAACGCACCACGTTGATCGCCGGTAACCTGATTAGACAAAACCATCTTCATAGACTCGTAAGCTTCTTGGCGGGTAAGACTGCGCCCCCCTTTTTGGCCCTTGCCGATGATTTTTATATAGTTGCTAAATTGCTGAGACATGCTGCTTATTGTGTAAAAGTGATGTATTGACGAGTTGTCGTGACTCTACCACCTTTCCAAAAATAAGTAACGTAGGACCACTAACATTCGCATGAGATACCTGCTCACTAATTGAACTCAAGGTACCTTCAATAACACGTTGCTGAGGACTTGTAGCATTTTCTACCGCGGCAACAGGCCAATCATCTGCAATACCTTGTTTCTTTAGCTCTTCACATAACGTAGATAAACGACTTAATCCCATGTAAACCACCACGGTTTGAGAGGCTACGTTTTTTGCCAACTGGGGCATATCGGGCCATGCTTCAGGATTTTGAAAATGGGCAGTAATAAAACTTACTGACTGCGCACAGCGTCTATCCGTTAGCGGGATACCTGTGTAAGCAGACATGCCTGAGGCCGCCGTAATGCCAGGTACAATAGCAAAAGGAATATTTGCTTCTGTCAGTGCCATGGTTTCTTCGCAAGTTCTAGCAAACAACGCAGGGTCGCCACCTTTAAGTCGCACCACACAATGACCGGCCTTCGCTAGCTCAACCACCTTCGCGCTAATCTCTTGCTGCTTCATACTGTGCTGACCACAGCGTTTACCCACATATTCACGTTTCACATGACGGGGAATTTCAGCAATAACATCTTTGCCCACTAATGCGTCAAACAAAACAATATCAGCTTGTTTGATTAATCTAAGCGCCTTAAGGGTGAGTAATTCAACATCGCCTGGGCCAGCCCCAACAATGTACACTTTGCCCTCTTTTTTGCTACGTGGCGCGCTTTTTCCGTTGCCTAACCATCCACTTAAAAAACCTGATGTAGAGTGACGAGCAGGTTGCGATAATGCATCGCGAAACAACAGCCCAAAGGTGTTAAACAAAGTGTTCATGATAATCTCTCCAGAGCAAGGTTCGTCGTCGCTCTTGTGTTAGTCACGTTCATGCAAAATGCTATGCCAGTAGCATTCTTGATAGTAATCTGCGTAGCTTTCTTATCAGCCACCCGCTTGGTGTTAACTTTCACGAGCGACGTCTTCTACTGTGGTAGCATGTTCGTTAATTAATGTTGCTAAAGCCGGTTTGCAGGAGCCGCAGTTTGTGCCGCACTTTAACGTATCGCCCAATGCAGAAACTGATGAGCACCCGTCTACTATTGCTTTGCTAATGGTTTTTTCCCTTACAGAAAAACAGCTGCAAACCACAGGGCCATTTAAAAATTCTTCGTCAACGTCACAACGTAAAAAGTTAGCCAGTTTTTCAGGGTTGAAACTTTGCGTTAATGCACTGTCTACCCATGAATTTGGCACATCATACTTTGGCTTCGTACTGGGGCTTTGCACACCAAAAAACGCCATAAAACAAAACGAATCTTCATATGTACAAATAAGCACTTGGCTGTCGGCGGTTTTGTGTTGATAGCACACCCAATTTTTAGGTAGTTTTTCTAGCAACCCTTTTATTACCGCTTGCGATTCAAGTTGGCTGGCAATAGATACGCCCAGCCCATTATCAATTAAATATTTAGCCCAGTAGCCGTTATTGCTTTCCACTACCTCGTTCAGCACCTTTACGATATCCCATTCGCCATGTGCCGCTTGAACGTCATCACTAATATAGAGCTTTCCGTAGCTTGAAAAGTTGAGGGGCGTAATCGATACCGCACCATGCTTAAGTTCTGGCTGCCCTGAAATAGGGTCGGTCGCGGGCGCATAAAGTTTTGCCAACTTACTGTGCGAACCCCACTCCCCAGACCAATGAATAGGGACGAATACATCGCCTTGGCGCTGACGTTTATCAATTTGCACAGGGAAAATACAGGGTGTTTCGCCGCTCACTTTACTGCTAAGCGTGACATAGTCGTTCGTTGAAACACCCAATGCTTTTGCATCTTCGGGATGAATATAAACATTAGCGTGGTCAGTATGAGCATGGAGTACCGGCGCTTTGCCTGTTCGTGTCATGGTGTGCCACTGATCACGCATTCGCCCACTATTAAGCACAAAAGGAAATGCATTCGAGGTAACTTGAGTGGGAGGTAAGAATCGCACTGCAACAAAATTTGCTTTGCCCGACGGGGTAGAAAACACTTTGTTATAAAAGGGGCGAACAGGTGCAAGTGTCTGGTCGCTGTTGGTAATAAGTGGCCATTGCACAGGCGCCATTGCATCATATTGAGCCTGAGACTTCCCGGTTAAAGGGGCAAGATTGAGCAATCGCGCGCCGTCGTTTTTGTATGCGGTCAAACGGGCATGTTCATCAAATATTTCGCTAGGGTGAGAGTAAGAAAACTCGCTGGCAAAGCCCATTTTATCGGCTACATCACACATGATTTGCCAATCATGTTTGGCTTCACCTGGAGGCGGCATGATGCCTCGTTGACGGGAAATTCTGCGCTCGGAATTCGTTACAGTACCGTCTTTTTCAGACCATCCTGTTGCAGGCAATGCAATATCAGCAAAGGCAAGGGTATCGTTACTTTGTACAATATCTGACACCACCACCATATCGCATTTTTTAAGCGCCGATTCAACTTGCTCCCGATAAGGCATACTCACTACAGGGTTCGTGCCCATTATCCACACAAACTTGATTTGCCCTGCATCCATAGCTGAAAACAAGTCTACCGCTTTTAATCCGCCGCACTCTGGCATAGCCGGAGACTGCCAAAACGCTTTTACATTTTCACGGTGCTCAGGGTTTTCAATATCACAGTGGGCCGCCAGCATATTGGCTAACCCCCCCACTTCTCTGCCCCCCATGGCATTTGGCTGACCGGTTATAGAAAAAGGACCACAACCTGGTTTGCCAATAAAATCCAATGCCAAGTGACAATTAATAATGGCGTTAGCTTTATCTACCCCAGCTGAAGATTGGTTAACCCCCATGGAATAGAATGTAACTGCAGTGTCAGCATTGATAAACCAATCATAAAAGGTGTTTAAATCCGCCTCATTTAAACCGCACAGACTAGCCACGTCTTTAGCATCAATAGTGTTAGCACTTGTGATGGCGTCATTTAACCCTTGGGTAAACTCACCAATCGCAGCTTCATCTATTGCCCCATTGTTGTGAGCAAATTGAAGTAACCCATTAAACAACGCAACGTCGCTGCCTGCTTTTAGCGGTAAATGTAAGTCTGCAATTGTGCAGGTCTCAGTTTCTCGCGGGTCAATTACCACCACCTTCATATCAGGATTGCACAGCTTAGCCCTTTGAATGCGCTGGAATAATACGGGGTGTGCCCACGCGGTGTTGCTGCCTGTAAGCACCAATAGTGAAGTACATTCTAAATCGGTGTAATCACAAGGCACCACATCCTCGCCAAACGCACGTTTATAACCTGCAACGGCAGAAGACATACAAAGCCGTGAATTTGTGTCTATGTTGGCGCTGCCAATAAACCCTTTCATGAGCTTATTAGCAACATAATAATCTTCGGTCAGTAGTTGCCCTGACACATAAAACGCAACGGCATCCGGCCCATGTTCAGCAATAGTCTGAGTGATTTTATCAGCCACCGCGCGGGTAGCCGTGTCCCAATCTACCTTTGCACCTGCCATGGTTGGGTGAAGCAAACGGCCGCTAAGATCGTTTGTTTCGAGCAGGTTTGTGCCTTTTACACACAGACGACCATAATTGGCCGGATGCTCGGGCGTACCAGTAACCTTGTCCAGGGAGGTAATACGCCCGCTAACGTTGCAACTGATATCTACACCACAACCCACACCACAATAAGGACAGGTGGTTTGCTTTTGCCGTAGTAATGGTTCCAGCATAGTGGTTTTTGGTGTAGCCATATTCATGGATAAACTCTCTTAATAAACAAAAACAACATAGAAAAGTGGGTTAGACAGCAACGAGTATTCGCTCACCTTCCACTTTCACATCATACGCCACTACGCTTACGTCATCACGTTCAATACACTTGCCTGTGGCCAACACGTAGTGCTCTTTATAAAGGGGCGATGCCACCACGACATCATCAGCTATAGAACCTATAAGGCCGCGATATAGCACGTTTGCCTTACCGATAGGGTCCCAGTTGCTAATGGCGTAAAGGAATTGCTCACCACCTCTCATCACACTAAACAGTGCCACTTGCTGACCTTCTACAAGTGCACAAACACCGCTGTTTGTTACCACTTCATCAATGCCACACACATCATGCCAAAGGGGCGCCACTTCTGTATTTGCTGTCATCAGTTTATTCCTTATTAAATTACGTCAACCGCAATGAGGTTGTCGGCACCTTTAGATTTCTCTAATTCAGTGGCAGGCCTAACTTGACCTCGCTCAGAAACAAACTGAATGTTTGTGTCGGTGCCATCTGTGTTAACGAATTGACGGAAACGTTTACGCGAGGCTTCGCTTTCAAGCGTGGTTTTCCACTCACACTGATAAGCACCAACCACGGTTTCCATTTGGGCTTCTAAATCAGCGTTAATATTTAGCGAGTCATTCATGACAACATCTTGCAGGTAAGCTAAGCCCCCTTCTAAGTTGTCCATCCATACCGATGTACGCTGAAGTCTATCGGCGGTGCGTACATAAAACATCAATACGCGGTCGATGTACTTAACCAGTGTTTCTGTATCTAAATCGGTAGCGAATAAATCGGCATGGCGAGGCTTCATACCGCCGTTTCCGCACACATATAAATTCCAGCCATTTTCGGTGGCAATAACACCAATATCTTTACTTTGAGCTTCTGCACATTCCCGCGTACAGCCGGACACGCCAAATTTAATCTTGTGCGGCGCACGTAAGCCCTTATAACGGTTCTCTAAATCGATGGCGGTTTTCACCGAATCTTGAACGCCGTAGCGACACCAAGTGCTGCCCACACAAGACTTCACCGTACGAAGGGCTTTAGCGTATGCATGCCCTGTTTCAAAGCCGCCTTTGACAAGGGCTTCCCAAATATCAGGAAGTTGATCGACCCGTGCGCCAAACAAATCAATACGCTGACCGCCAGTGATTTTGGTATACAGGCTGTATTTCTTGGCAACTTCGCCTAATAAAATTAGCTTTTCTGGCGTAATTTCTCCCCCCGCCACGCGAGGAACCACAGAGTAAGTGCCATCTTTTTGCATGTTTCCAAGATAGATATCGTTGGTATCTTGAAGAGGTAAATGCTCTTGTTTAAGTACGTAATCGTTATACACAGACGCTAAAATAGAGCCTGCTGCTGGCTTACATATTTCACAACCAAGACCGGTACCATGCTTGTCGAGCAATTCATCAAAAGAGGTGATGCCGTTCACTTTTACAATATGGAATAGTTCTTGGCGGGTATGGTTGAAATGTTCACATATGGCTTTTGAGACTTCGACACCGCGCTTTTCAAGCTCGCTATCAACCACGTTTTTAAGCAGAGCAGTACATCCACCACAACCCGTGCTGGCTTTTGTACAGCTTTTTACGTCGCTAAGGCTGCAGCAGCCTTCGTCGATAGCCGATACAATGTCGCTTTTGGCCACGTTGTGACAAGAGCAAATTGTGGCGGTATCTGGCAGTGCATCAGCCCCTAATGCTGGCGCAGCCCCTGCACTTGGCAAAATAAGAGTTTCAGGATTTTCCGGCAAATCAATGCCGTTTAAGGCGTATTGCAACAAGGTGTCGTAGTCACTCGTATCACCCACTAACACGGCACCCAACACTTTTTGTTGGCTTTCATCTACCACCAACTTCTTGTACACGCCTTCTGGCTGATTAAAGTAGGTGTAGCTTTGTGCGCCAGTGGTACGCTCATGCGCGTCACCAATAGAGCCCACTTCCACGCCCATCAACTTAAGCTTTGTGCTCATGTCGGCGCCAGTGAATACGGTATCACCACCTGCTAGTGCGCTTACTGCGGCACGAGCCATGGTGTAACCTGGTGCAACCAAACCAAATATGCGGTTTTGCCACAGTGCACATTCGCCCACGGCGAAAATATCAGGGTCGGACGTTAAACAATTATCATCAACCACAATGCCGCCACGTTCACCAAGGGCTAGCATGGATTTTCTGGCGAGTTGATCTGATGGGCGAATACCCGCTGAAAACAGCACCATATCGGTTTCAAGAAAAGTACCGTCGGCAAATACCATGCGATAGCGTGATTGCTCACCGGCTTCGATAACCTGTGTTGCTTTCTGGGTATGTACGGTTACCCCTAACGATTCAATTTTACTGCGAAGTACGTCACCGCCGGTTTCGTCTAACTGCACAGCCATAAGCTGAGGCGCAAATTCCACCACGTGGGTTTCAAGGCCTGCTTCTTTTAACGCGTTTGCCGCTTCAAGCCCTAATAAACCGCCACCCACTACCACACCCACTTTGCTTTCGCGGGCAGAGTTCTCAATCGCAATCAGGTCATCAATAGTGCGATACACTAAACAGTGCTCTTGGTCGTTTCCTGGGATAGGCGGAACGAATGGGTAAGAGCCAGTGGCCAGTACCAACTTATCGTAAGGAAATACCTGACCATCTTCCGTTAACGCCTTTTTCTCGTCGCGCAGCAAGTCAGTCACTATGGCGTTTGTCACCACATTAACGCCCCACTCACGATATACATCAGCGGTTGTTAGGGCTAAGTCATCTGCGCTAGCACCACTAAAGTAAGAGGACAAATGTACTCTATCGTAGGCCAGTCTCGACTCACCGCACAGTACGGTGATGTCAACGTTATCGCTGCTTTGATGAAGCTGTTCAACAAAATGGTGCCCTACCATTCCGTTTCCAACGACGAGAATTCGCGTTTTAGATGCCAAAGATGTCATGGTCTCTCCCCTTTATTCGGGACAAAAAAAAGCCCGCACCAACTTTCGTTGTTGCGGGCTTCGTTGCCTATCAAGCGCTACGAGTGATCATAGCTATCAAATTTTTATGAGCTAGGTTGCTCTAAACATACACACACAATTTTTCACACAAAAAAGTATATCCAATATTAGTGCCATGTCATTACTAGCCTGTTTTATATAGATTTATTCAAAAAACAGGCTTTTCGAACCACCTTAATTTGCACCAAACAAAAGCATTTGCGATTTCATTTGGTGCATCTAAGCGCTCTCTCGTATTGGTAATCTGCCTCAGTAGCGACACCAAGGCAATAACCAGCAGCGGTTAAGCTAGCTTATCGGTAGCAACCCGGTAACGTGGATCTTCATTCACGTTAATTTCTACGAACTTATCAGCTTTACGCAATAAGTTGCGACACTCATCACTAATATGACGAATATGCAGTTTCTTACCTTGTTGTTCGTATTTATCAGCTAACGTATCTAAGGCATCTATACCCGATGAGTCCCAAATTCGCGATTCTTTAAAGTCGATAACCACATGCTCTGGGTCATTGGCAATATCAAATAAGTCTTTGAAATGACTAACAGAGCCGAAGAACAGTGGCCCTTCTAAATCATAGACTTTCCAATCATCACTATCGATGTGACTTTTAACCTCAATATGGCGTGCATGCTTCCATGCAAATACCAAGGCAGAAACGATAACACCCACCACTACTGCAATCGCTAGGTCAGCTATAACCGTTACCGCGGTAACTAAAAACAGAACAAAAGCGTCTTCTTTGTTTACACCACGAATAATGCGGAACGATGCCCATTCAAAGGTAGCGATAACCACCACGAACATTACGCCAACTAACGCGGCTAGCGGGATCATTTCAATCAATGGTGCAGCGAAAAGGATAAAGGCAAGAAGTACCAAAGCAGCAGTAATTCCTGATAAACGACCACGACCACCAGAGTTAATGTTGATCATGCTTTGTCCAATCATGGCACAACCGCCCATGCCGCCGAAAAAGCCATTCACTGTGTTCGCCACGCCCTGACCAACACATTCTTTGTTGCCACGACCGCGGGTATCTGTCATTTCATCAATAAGTGATAAGGTCAGTAATGACTCAATCAAACCAACCAAACATAAAATGATTGAAGTAGGCAGAACAATCATCACTGTTTCCCAGGTAAATGGCACCATAGGGATAGCAAATGTAGGCAACTCACCGGCAAGTGTAGCAGTGGCCTTTTGCGCTTCAGGTAATAAATCACGCACAAAATCGATTACCGTACGCGCTTCTAAATCGAGACCGTGTACCATAGCCGTTACCGTAACAATAGCCACCAAAGACGCCGGTACCGCTGTGGTTAACTTAGGCAGTAAGTAGATAATCGCCATGGTCAGTGCAACCAATCCAAGCATCCAGTACAACATGGTTCCTTGCATCCACTCCAGCTGACCAAACGCATTAACCACTTTAAATTGCCCTAGTTGAGCAAGGAAAATAACAATCGCTAGGCCGTTTACAAACCCCAGCATAACAGGGTAAGGCACCAATCGGATAAACTTACCAAGCTTGAATATACCGCAGAGTATTTGCAGTAGACCGGCTAAAATAACAGCGGCAAACAGATATTGAACACCATGCTGTGCTACTAGAGCCACCATGACCACGGCCATCGCACCTGTCGCACCAGAAATCATTCCTGGACGTCCACCAATGGCCGACGTAATAAGTCCCATCATAAAGGCGGCATACAACCCAATCATGGGCTCAACACCAGCAACAAATGCAAAAGCAACCGCTTCTGGTACCAGTGCAAGTGCAACGGTAATACCAGAAAGCACGTCATTTTTTACATTACTATCTCGATTAGTAATTAAATCAAACATGTTTTCTCAGGAGTCTAGAGGTTTTAGGGGGCGTGCGTTAACAGTACAGCTGTGAATACTGTAGATCACTGTCATGCACAATTTTTGTGTGCGATTCTACCACCATTAATGCTTAAAATCTTTTAATAGAATGTTAATCGTACGGCGGATTTTAAGCTGACAAGGCTGGCTTTCCATGGCATCGTAATAAGCTTAGTTTTTCCTAACAATTGATTCGTCGTTTATTGTCATTGGCGCTCTCAATTGTATTCACACTAATTTTTCAATCTAGGTTACTGATACTTTTGGCAACGAGGTGTATTTAACCAACCGATAAGGAGTGGAAGTGGTCCCTTATTTACTCACTATTTTATGCGTGCTAGTGGCAGGCGCTATTCATTGGGCATTTCCAAAAACCTTTTGGAAATCTACGCTAATGTCTACTGCAGTCATTTTGCTATTTTCTATCGCCGCATTATTTATCTTCAAAGCATCTGGCATGCTAATGACGGAAGCCGGTGAAGACCCTGACTTTTCAGGCAAATTATTGATGATTACTGCGTTAATGTCTTTTTTCGGGCTTCTTATTTCTATTTTTGTCGGCTGGTTTCTTCGAGTTGTAAGAGCGTAATAGCAAATATTGAAGTAGGTGCAAGTTTAAGCCCCTCTTAACTTGCACCGTTATTGAGCATAGACCGCGGTACGCGCATTAACGGCTATAGATGCCTGCTCAAAAAAACACCTTCACCATCGCCCCATAAGAATAAATAAGCAAAGAAAAACAAACACTTAAATAAACATGTTAAAGAGTGATACGTTCAGGCATACGCATTGCTTTTATAAAGTATTCCTTAAGTTCGCTAATTCCATAACGTATCATGCAAACAAACCATGAAATAACGGCCACTACGCATTATAGCGATGCCACTAAGCGCTTCTTGCTCGCCGCGAAACGAGCTGAAATCACGGTGCTTGAGCAGTTATCCAGCAACTGCCGCATTGTTATTTCCGTTCGAAATATGGTGCATGCTCTGCAGCGAGAACGTGGTGCCACCAACATTTATTTAGCGTCTAAAGGCGATAGGTTTGCAGGGCAACGTGCCACCCATATTGAAGCAAGCTGTGAAGCAGAGTCGATGTTGCGCAGCCAACTTAAATCACTGTATTTAACCGATAGCCATGACACGGCTAACCCTCGCTTGTTAAGCAGCATTACTTTAGCCCTTCAAGGTATTGATTACCTGCCCGTACTTCGTGAACAAGCGAAAAACCTAACCCTTTCACCGTTAGATTCCACCCGCGCTTATTGCCGCTTAGTAGCAGGGTTACTTACTGTAATTTTTGAAGCGGCAGATATTGCAAGCGATCCCGTCATTACCCGCCTTTTAGTTGCACTATTTAACTTTATGCAGGGGAAAGAATATGCGGGGCAAGAACGTGCATGGGGTGCTATTGGCTTCGCAGAGACGCATTTTGACAAGCGCTTGTGTGACAAGCTCAGCGCACTACAACACGCCCAGCAGCATCACTTTACCGTGTTTAATGAATTCGCCCGCACCTGCCACAAAGAGGCTTATGAGCTATTAGATGACAGCCCCGCGGCGCACGATATTAGTCAATTGCGCAAAATGATTGCGCAGCTTGCTGATGGTAGCCCCATTGCGGCTGAAATTAGTGAAGTATGGTTCGATGTGGCCACACGTCGTATTGATGCCATGCAAGAAATTGAGAATAAACTGACCGACAGCTTAACGAAAGAAGCGCAAACTAAAGTAAGCAATGCGCATCATGAAATGAAAAATCATCAGCGGTTAATTGAAAGCTTTACCGATGAACACGCACAAGATGGCTCCCCCCTCACAATGCTATTCGACCCTAGCATGCCAGGTTTAGTGGAAGACAGTGATCTCTCGCTACTACAACATGATATGACGGGTTCGGGTAAAAACACTGATATTAGCGAACAAACACAAACCCTGTCTGCACATCGCTCATTTTACGATTTATTGCGAGGACAAGCTCAGTATATTGAAGACATGAGCCGTGAGTTAGATGAAGCCAAACGCGCCATTACCGAGCACAAGTTGGTGGATAGAGCCAAACTTATTCTGATGCAGCAATTTCAATTAAATGAAAATGATGCGTACCGAAAACTACAAAAGCAGGCCATGAATGAGCATAAAAAGCTGACCGATATAGCCGCTACCGTGGTTGAAATATCAAATAGAGCTAACCAACGCTGAACTCAACGTAAGTTGCGGCCACGTTACCAGCCAATTTTTCGTGTGTACCCGCTGAGTAAATACATCGGCTCTAGGGTGGCGGGGGTTTATCGAAATCGTACCGGCAAAATTACGTGATAGCCCATAGGGTGCAAGCATATCAAACTTATCGCCCTCTTCATTTGGGCAAAGCCTAATAGCCACACAGGTTTCTTGTTCTATCCAATAGCTAATCGCTTCTTCACAGTCTTTATACGCGTTGTGACCGTGCTTCACATGCATACGTGCCTGATTCTTCACTTGCCAGAGTGCTGAAGGTACTTGCTCAGACAGCGCATTTTCTATGTGGAGCTCTGATTTTTTTGAGGTATCTGATGGGTTGTAGTAGATAACATCGATGTCGTTTAACGGCGTAGGTTTCTTAAAGCCGTGAAGCTCATCCCATATGGCATTACGTAAAAATCCCGCCGCTAAATACCCTTGGGGCAACTTTAGCGATTTTAATGCGTTCAAGCACTGCATGCGGTAAAGATCTTCGGTTAGCATGCGGCTAACCGATAATCTAGCATCGCTTTCTGCGTTCGTCATAATAGAAGCCATTTTTTTGTAAAAGCTAATTTCATGAGGCTAATTTGAGAAGGCCAATATATGAAAGCTAAGGGTTATTTCGAATGATCAGAACGAATGCGTAAATTCCTTTGCCATTTAATCACGTAGAAACTAAATGCGGCTATCGCCCCGCCTCCTAGCCACCCCGCTATTACGTCTGTCGGCCAATGCACACCAAGCTGCACACGACTCAAACCAATAACAAATACCAATAGCGTAGTCAGAGAATATACCCATATTTTCAATTTAATTTCTGTAATAGAAAAACAAAAAAGCCTCGCTATACAGAAGTAAACAAGGGTAGACATCATGGCATGAGCAGAGGGAAAGCTTTGCGTTAATACGGTAACTTGATGGCCAGACAGCGGCGGCCTAGGACGGTCTATACCCGCTTTAAGCACAAAGGTAATCACTAAACCTGCAGCGACCGCCATTAATAGCGTAAGTGCTTTTTTTGGATGCCCAGTCAATTTCAAAAAACCAGCAACGGCAAGTGAAAAAAAGATAAGTACTTCATTACTGCCAAGCGCAGTGAAATTTTCAAAGAAGCGTTGAATCACCCCTGGCATATCGTCCCACACCAACATTTCAATGACGGCGTTGTCAAAAGGGGCTAATACTTCCATAGTGGCAAATAGCATTAGCAGCAAAAAACCTCCGCCTAATAACACCACCTGCACCGTAGGTGTTTTTACTATTTGCAAATACGCGTTAACCGAACTTCTTACTTCCATGTTACGTAGCGCTCCTATTGGGGCTATAGAAAATTAAAATGAATACTTAATCAAGTTCTTAATTGAAAAATGAAGCGACTATAAAAACGCGTTATGACTTACTGCCACCTAAACAGGCTGGCGATGTGAGCGCTTCGCCACCACGGGCCACCCACTCTGTTGGGGTATAAGTATGTAATGCTAGCGCATGTACGGGCCCTTTCAAGGCTTCATCGACCAACGTATTAATTTCGCGATGACGGGCAATTAAACGTTTGCCTTCAAAGGCATCAGTAACGACGGTGACCTTGAAATGGCTTTGTGCACCGTCAGGCACATTGTGCATAAAGCTCTCGTCTTCCACGTTCAACAACGCAGGCGAAAGCGCGCTTGTTAGGGTTGATTCTATAAATTCTTTAACATTCATATGAAAACTACTTTGTTGAAATTAAGTGCCGGAAAGTAAGGTTAATTCTACCACCGATATGTTTAGTCGTCTTAGCAATACCGTGCAGATAATGCGATTGAGTGGTTTCCCCCATGACTAATAAACTTCCGTGCTCCAATATTTGGGTAAAACGGGCGCCAGTTTCTTTGTGTTTAAACACAAAAGGGCGAGACTCACCAAAAGTGACCGACGCTACCACGGGATTAGGTCCGAGTTCAGGCTCATCATCAGCATGCATACTCATGCTGTCTTGCCCATGTCGATACCAGTTTGCCAGCACACTGTTGAAGGGTATATCACAAACCTCGATGCATTTATCTCGAATGACCGCTAGTTCAGGGGTCCAAGGTTGTGGTGCAAGCTTAATACCCGAATATTTATAAAGACACTCAGGATCACCTTGCCAAGCCTGTAATCTAGGCACGTCGAGGTATTTTCCATACATACGAATGGTATCTTGTCGCCACGGCAAAGTGCTTTCAAACACGCCTTGGTAGTCATTCGCTTGCTCTGAGCTAATCCATTGCGGATAATAGCGCACCTCAGCTTCTGGCAACGGTAGCGTAATGGGTGAGTTTTTCGCTGCTTTCGCGTCAGTAAAAAGTGGTAATTGCATAACACCCCGATAACTTTAGACAAGAAAATAATGAATACAGAATTTTCAATGGCAGAGCGCCAGTTTACCTTAATACGCTACCCTGAAAAACATCAGCATAAAAGCCTACAAGCGTGGGATAGTGCCGATGAGCTGCTTATTGAGCATGTGGAAGCGCACCTTGAAGCGCTTGTTGAAACTCAAACTGAAACATCCTCTACCTTGGGGCCCATACTCATTTTTAATGATGACTTTAGTACCCTTGGATGTTGGTTTACGCAGTATAATCCTATTTGGATTTCAGATTCGTATATTAGCTTGCGATCATTACAAGAAAACCTAAGGCGTAACCATTTGAAACCGGTTATTGATGAGGCTGGCGCACTAACGTCACCCGTAACCAGTTTAACCAGTGTTGAAAGCCTTACTTTCATGCCAGAGAATGCCCCCAGCGTTATCATGCTGAAAGTACCTCGCACACTGGCGTTACTTGAACAACAGCTTATCGATATTAAACGCTATGCTGCGCCTGGTACGCATATTGTGGCGGCAGGTAAAATAAAAGCCGTGACCAAGTCGGTATCCGCCTTGTTTGAGAAAATCATTGGCCCTGCTAAAACCTCTTTGGCAAAGAAAAAATCGCGATTGGTTTTTAGTACCCTTGATGAAAAAATTTCACCTATCCCTTCGCCTTATCCTGAAACATGGGAATGCAAAGGCGCCACAGGCCAAACCTTCGTATTAAAAAACCACGCAAATGTATTTTCTCGTCAGTCATTAGATATTGGTGCCCGTTTAATGCTTGAGCATATGACCGTAAGTGCTAACGAAACCGTGGTCGATTTAGGCTGCGGCAATGGAATATTAGGCGTAAACGCTTTAGCCTTGGCAGGCGACTGCAAGGTCATATTTATTGATGAGTCTTTTATGGCAGTGGAGAGTGCGCGATTAAACGTACTTGAGAATTTCCCAGACAAAATCGACCAGTGTGAGTTTATTGCCAGTAATTGCCTTGAAAGCTTGCTAGAAAAGCAACAATCGCCTTGGGTAACCAAGATATTGTGCAACCCCCCTTTCCATCAACAAAATGCCATTACCGACCATATTGCATGGCAAATGTTTAACGATTCAAAACACGCGTTAGTAAAAGGTGGCCAGTTAGTGGTGGTTGGAAACAGGCATCTTGAACATCACGTTAAACTTAAACGCATGTTTGGTGGTTCAGACGTGCTGGCAAGCGACAAAAAATTTGTTATTTTGGGCACAGCTAAACGATAAGGAATGTACATGTTAAAACCGCTTATAATGGCCTTAATTTTCTCAGCTCTCGTTTTTACGTCAGCAGCAATGAGCCCTAACGCATTGGCGGCTAAAAAAGATGATGGCTCACAAATTCAGCCAGATAACTATTACCCTAGAGTTAAAATTGAAACCACCATGGGTGATATTGTGGTTGAATTAGACCGCCGCCGTGCGCCTATTACCGTGAATAACTTTTTACGTTATGTAGACAAGCGCAGTTATGAAAACACTATTTTTCATCGTATTGTGCCAGGGTTTGTGGTGCAAGGCGGCGGCTATACCACCGATTTTGAAGGTAAGTCTAATTACCCTGAAATATTCAATGAGTCGGGAAATGGGCTAACCAATGACTTACACACCATCGCTATGGCCCGACAAGATGATCCGCATACTGCAAATCGTCAGTTTTTCTTTAACGTTAACGACAACGAAACCCTAAACCCAGGTCGAGACTGGGGCTATGCGGTTTTTGGCATGATTGTAGAAGGCGAAGATATTGTGGATGCGATGTCTGAAGTGGAGACCGAGTATTCGCTAATGCTGAACACCAACAATGTACCTATTGAGCCTATTATCATTAAAAAGGTGACTGTGCTTCCACCGTTCTAACGGCTAGCGGAATCACTGTTGCGCCAGAATAGGGTTTGAACCGGTGTGGACCTATCAATAAAGTAAGGGCCGCGTTTTTTAAACCCTAGCTGGCGTAATAGATGTTGAGAACGTTCGTTTTCGGGGTGGGTAGAGGCGGTAATGAAATGCATATCTCCTTCCATTTCCACCCAATCAATAACCGCTTTAGTTGCTTCTAACGCTATCCCCTGTTTACGCGCATCTGGTAGCAGCGCAAAGCCTAAATCAGGGCAACTGAAAACATAGCGATTAATTAGCCCACACACACCATAAGGCGCGGTGGTTTTTTTATTTCGTATTGCCAATAAGCCATATCCCCACTCACTAACCTGCGCGTTCACTCGGTCAATATAGTCAGCGGCATCTTCAACGCTCGCCACACCACGATAACCAATAAACTGCTTCCATAGCGGGTCTTGGTGCATTTCAACTAACCACAGTTTGTCAGCTTGCGTCAGTGGGCTTAATTCCAACCGTTCAGTTAGTAACAACATGAATGACTATGCCTCTGTGTGGATTGTGTTACCTTTTTTAGCAGCGTGTCTATTTGCGTTAAATGTTGCTTAGAAATAGCGGCAGCTCTTGGGTAAACGGGATTTACTCTGTCATTAATTCTAGGGTGGTTCCAACCATAAGTGTGTTCAATAAAAGCGGTAGCTTCACTTATCCCGCCATGCTCTAAGCAGCCCACTAGACAAGTATCAATGTAGGTTTGTGAAACGGGGAAGTCGCTGCTGGGGTGATGACACAGTAAAGTTTCACATAACCAGAGTTGGTGATGGCTTAACGCATCACGAAGCGCAGAAGTGAAAGAAGGTTGATTGCACAAGGAGGAACTTACATGTTCGATTGCACTGGCTGGCACTTCCACAAAGCGGTAGTTTTTTTCTCGCGCGCGCAATGAAGGGTTTACCTCGGCAGGAATAAGCTGGGCATTTAATTGAGATGTTCTATCGGCAACGGCGCCAACATAGGTTTGTTTTTCTTGCAGGCTTCGGGTAACCCATGCGCGTTTAAAACCTGAAACACGCACGGGTAAACCTTGAGTATAAATACCGGAGTGACGCTCTCGGGAATCTCGACTAAGCAAACTGCCATAACCTAGCACAATATGTTTACTTTGCTGGCTAGCTAAGGTAGCTAACCAACTGTCTTTCGCTGAATCTTTTATCGATTCATTTGCCGAGCTTTTTACCGACTCTTTAACCGAGCCGTCTGCTGCTTTTACGTCTACCAAGCGCACCCCGTTTTCGCTGCAATATTAGAACAGCGCACGTACTCCTAGCGTAAGATTACGGCCAGGTAGTGGCGCTTGATCTTTCAAAAATGATGTATGAACGCGAGCCTCTTCGTCGGTTAAATTGTTTCCTTTTGCATAAACAATCCACTCTACGCCTTGGCCACCAAATTCGTACTGAACACTGGCATCTAACAAAGTATAACCATCGGTTTGTGTTTCGTAAGACGCAACGTCATCTTGGTCATCATACCAAGTTACGCCAACATCAGCACTTAGCCCATTGCTCATATAACTGATGTTACCACCAAATCGCATAGGAGGCGTTCGAGGTAGGTTATCATCTTCAATTTCTGCGTTAATGTAATCGCTAAATACCGTTACGCGTACTTGCCCATTTACATCATAGTAGGCTTCGGCTTCCAGACCCCAGATATCCGCATCAGCTTGCTGGAAGTAGTAGATAGGTGTGCCTTCTTCTTCATGGCCTTCCTCTTCTTCTTCCTCGTGATCTTCGTGCTCTTCAGTTATTGCCAATAACCCTGTATTTGTTTGATAAATATAATCATCTGCTTGGTTATAAAACAATGAAACCGTATAGCCCCAATCGCCAGTGAATTTACGGAAAGTAACATCGATATTGGTGCTAACTTCTTTTTCTACGTCTTTTAAGTCTTCTTCAATATGACCGTCTTCATCTAAGTCAAAAACCAAACCTAGCTCGTAGCTTTGTGTGGCCAAATGCTGACCTGCAGAAAACAGCTCTTGTTGGCTAGGCGCACGCTCACTACGTGAAAGTGTAGTGGCAATTGAGCGACCTGCTGCATATTCCCAGTTTAAACCAGCAGATAAAGACGTACTGGTGAAGTCATACTTGTTGAAGCTATATGACGTGACTTGCTCTTCATGTTCTTCGTGATCCTCTTCTTCTTCATGCTCTTCTTCATCAGCATGGGTCACTTCAAGAGATAATTCACTGTCATCGGCATCGTATTCGGTGTATTCAACACGACCACCTAATTCGAAGGTCACATCACCCACGACTTTTTGCTCTACAAGGTAAACCGCATAGTTAGAAGAGGTATTTGCAGGGGTAAAGGCTTCTTCACCCTCGGCTTCATAATCACTGTGTTGGAATTGAACACCTAGCACACCATGCCAGCCATCCACTTCTTCGTGAGACACTGAAGCGCGTATATCGCTAGATTTGTTAGTGAAGATAGTCCCTTGCTCGCCATCTTCAATTTCAACATGTTCGTAATCGGTATAAGCCGCAGCAAACTTAGCATTGGTTAACCCTTTGATAGGTGAATGCCATTCGCCTGCCGCTTGATAACGTGTCATGTCTACGTCAATCAATACGCCTTCTTCTTCGTGCAACTCTTCATCATGATCTTCTTCGTCATGATCTTCTTCATCATGATCTTCATCATCGTGGTCTTCTTCATGTTCGTGACTGTGACCAGGCACGCCATAACGGTTATCAAGTTGCTCTACCGCAAAGCCAAAGTAACCTTCCTCACCAATATAAGACAAGCCAGCCGTTATATCGCTGGTTTCCATCGCAGTGCTTTCTAATACACCGTATGCTTCGTCTTCATCAGGCTCTACTGAGGCATAACCAGGAATATCAGTGTCATCTGTGTTACGAGAGTAACCATCGATATGCCATGCAAAGTTACCGCTGCCACCAGTGACATCACCGCGAGCGTATTTACCGTTATCTACTGTGCTGTAGCTAACTTCAGCCTCGCCTTCAACACCGTCCATTTGATGTTGCACAATACGCTTATCAACAATATTAACCACACCGCCAATGGCGCCGCTTCCATATTGTAATGTTGCAGGACCACGAAGCACTTCTACTTGTGTGGCACTTGCCAGGTTGCTCGTGACGTTGTGGTCAGGGCCAACACGAGATACATCAGAAACATCTAAACCGTTTTGAACAATTTTAACCCGTGGGCCATCGTTACCACGAATAATCGGGCTACTTGAAACTGGGCCAAAGTACGTACTTTGTACCCCAGGTGTATTCTTCAATGTTTCGCCTAATGTAGGCGCTTCAATACGTCTAAGGCGCTCTGCTCCAATCACGGTTACAGGTGTAACAGACTCAAGCACTGAAGATTGTAATGCGGTAGCCGTCACAACAATATTTTCAACTGATGAAGGAGTAAGTGAAAAATCTACGGTTTTGTCACCGACGATTTCACCAAGGTCGTTATCACCATGAATATATTGGCTTGAAAATACGTGAAGATGTACATGAGTTTGCTTAACATCGTTAAAACTGTAAACACCATTTTCATCGGTGGTAACGACTCGGCGCGTACCTTCAATGCTAACCTCGGCACCTTCGACGGGTTGACCTGATACATCGGTAACTTTACCGCTAATAACAGTCGCAAAGGATGGAGACGAGAGTAGACCTGCTATCGTAAGACTTAGCAGTGAACGCATTTTCATAACGGTTTCCCTAACAAATTTTTATTCATTTTGACCAGTTGCATGGCCATTTTTGTGATGTTATAACATCTTGTAGGTTAGGGCGTTTATTGTCAATGGCAACTTGTCTACGATTTAACTTCATTCAGCGACAAGATTATCTAAGTAAGTCACTGTTTAGTGAAAACAACGCTCTGATTTGAGCTGCTACGATTACTATCTTGGGCTGGAAAAAGGTAATAGGAAGCAAGCGTTACGAGCAAAGTAAGAACCTAGGCTCTACTCACGGGAAAGTTAAGCACCTCTTGAATATGCGACGCCCCTATTTTAAGCATTAACAACCGATCTATACCTAACGCTACCCCTGCGCAGTGTGGCAAACCGTTTTCTAGCGCAGACAGAAATCGCGTATCAATGGGCTTTACAGGCTGGCCATTTTTACGACGCTTCTCATTGTCTTGCTCGAAGCGTTGTTTTTGTTCCGAAGCCTCGTTTAATTCATGAAAGCCATTCGCTAACTCTGCCCCTTTAAAATACACTTCAAACCTGTCGGCAGTACGTGAGTCTTGTGCATTGATGCGGGCGAGGGACGCTTGTGAAGCAGGAAAACCAAACACAAAACACGGCCGCTCTTGACCAATAACCGGCTCAATCGCCATTGAAAAAAGCAGTTGTAATTTACTGTCTTTATCAAGCTGTTCAGGGCTTGAAATATCGATATTGCAGTCAGCCATTTTAGCCAGAAGCATTTCATCAGTTGCGGTGAGCGGGTCAATACCCAACCGAAATTTAAACACATCTTGATAACTGATTATCTCGCCAGCATCTGTACCTAGCGTTTCTATTAATAACGCATCAACTTCCTGCATTAGGGCATGGTGGTCGAAGCCCGGTCGATACCATTCCAGCATAGTGAATTCAGGGTTATGCCAGCGCCCTTCCCCTTCATGTCGAAATGCTTTGCAGATTTGATAAATAGCTCCACTTTGACCGCACAATAGGCGTTTCATAGCAAATTCAGGAGACGTTTGTAGATAAAGGTCTACCGGTGCGCCATCCCGCGAATGATTAAACTTTGTAAGGAATGCATCGAGATGTTCATCGGTTACCGTGCCGCTGGATAATAATGGCGTTTCTACTTCCAGCACATCTCGGGTATAGAAAAAGTGTCTTATGCTACGCAGTAAATTGGCTCGTGCAATTCGAGAATCATGTGATGAGGTTGGTTGCCAGTCGTTCATGAACAGAGGTGTCTTTGCTTATTGATAAGAATGATGACAAATACGATAAACAGCTTCGGGGATTATCGATTAGTAAGCTTTATTTGGCGAATCACCCATAGGAAAAAATGTGTAACGGTAAGCGAGTTACCGATGCCAAATACGGCATCGGCTAACTGCAGCTGTTTCTTATTTCTTACTTACTTTTGTTACTTTTGCGCACGAGACGCATACTCACCAGAGCGAGTATCAACTTTAATTACTTCACCGGTTTGCACAAACAAAGGAACACGTACTACTGCGCCCGTTGTTAGTGTAGCTGGCTTACCACCTGTACCCGCTGTATCGCCTTTAAGGCCTGGGTCAGTTTCAGTAATTTCAAGTTCAACGAAGTTGGGTGGTGTTACTGTAATTGGCGTACCGTTCCACAAGGTAATAACGCACACATCGTTTTCTACCAACCACTTAACACTATCGCCTACTGCTTTTTCGTCTGCCGCGATTTGTTCGAATGTTTCGTTGTTCATAAAGTGGTAGAATTCGCCGTCGGTGTACAAGTAAGCAAGCTCAGTGTCTAAAACATCTGCGCCTTCTACTGACTCACCAGAGCGGAAAGTTTTTTCTAAAACTTTACCTGAGATAAGTTTACGAATTTTAACGCGGTTAAATGCCTGACCTTTGCCCGGCTTCACGTATTCGTTTTCTAAAATGTTACAAGGTTCACCATCCAGCATGATTTTCAGGCCGGCTTTGAACTCGTTAGTGCTGTAATTAGCCATAATTCCTCTGTCTAAACATAAGGTACAAAAAATTTCGTGGAACAAATAATACCTAAAAAAGCGATTTCTGTAGAGCATAACTGGCAAAAAGAATTAGCTAATAGCTTTACCAGCCCTGAAAAGCTGTTGTCTTTTTTAGATTTACCCAGCAAAGACTACGAACAAGACAGTAAAGCACGACGCCTTTTTCCTATGCGTGTTCCTCGGCACTTTGCCTCGTTAATGGAAAAAGGAAACCCCAACGACCCGCTTTTTTTGCAAGTGATGCCACTTAAACAAGAGTTTAGTATTGAACCGGGTTACACGAAAGACCCATTAGAAGAACACGATACTGCTGGTAAAGGTTTGCTACATAAGTACGACTCTCGCGTATTATTAATGGTACGTACCGGGTGTGCGGTTAATTGCCGTTATTGTTTTCGCAGACACTTTCCATATGCCGATAACGCGGTGAATAAAGCCCAGTGGCAAGAGGCATTAGATTACATTGCTGGCAACCCAGCCATTAACGAAGTGATTTTCTCGGGCGGCGATCCGCTAATGGCAAAAGATGATCACCTGGCCGCATTAGCAAAAGAAATCGCCGCAATACCGCATATTAAACGACTTCGTATTCATACCCGTTTACCGGTTGTACTACCCGAACGCCTCGATAATGCTTTTTTTGACTGGTTTACTCAGCTGCCTATTCAAAAAATACTCGTATTGCATGTTAATCATTCAAATGAAGTATCACCAGCGCTTAAGAGCCGCTTAGAAAAATTGCGCACTCACGGGGTTACCTTGTTAAACCAATCGGTGTTGCTAAAAGATGTAAATGACTCAGCGGATGCACTGTGTGAATTAAGTGAGCGGTTATTTGATGCAGGGGTTCTGCCCTACTATTTACATGTACTTGATAAAGTAGAAGGGGCAAGTCACTTTTATGTTAGTGACGACATGGCAAGACAGATTATGCAAGAAGCGATAAAGCGCCTACCAGGTTTCCTTGTGCCTAAACTCGTTAGAGAGATAGGCGCTCAGCCTGGCAAAACGCCCATCGACTTACATTTACATCCCTAACCTTAAGCGAAAGTATCTATATTTGCGCCTACAGCTGGATTAGAAGATGTTGATTTTGGTACGTCAGCTGAATTTTCTAATAGCTGAAGCGCCGCTTTTCCTTCTTGCTCTTGTTGACCCTTGGCCAACTTAAGTGAAGCGAGTTCAAGTGACGCACCGGACGTTCCAGAGGCACTAGCACCTTGTAGATCCATACCGTTTTCCTTTGTTGCTTGAAGCAAAGTAAAAAAATAGGCAAAATTGCCCACCTTCGAGGTTATCGGCGCGACATGCTGAAACTTTAATCTAATTTTACACTGCTTTTTTCAGGCGACTTTTGTGAGACGTCTTTTATGGGGCTTCTTTTACAGGAAAAGATATGCAAGGTATTCACCAACAACTACAAGATACTATCCAGGCCCTTTACCGTAAGGCGGTGGATGCAGATCAGGCATTGGATCGTTTGCAAAAAGACAGTCAAGGTAAGTTTGCCGCCATATTTGCAGAAGATAGCCCTTTCACCACACAAGCAAAACGCTTCGGCCCCTATGTAGAGGAAATTGCATTAGATTGGCAAGCGCTTAAAGACATGACAGAAGAAGAAGCGAAGGCAGCGCTACCTTCTTTGATTAAAAAGATTGAATTGGCACTCACTACCGTCTCTCAATTTCAGCAGTCACTGGCAAGTAAATAGTCGCGCTTTTTAACCTACAAATACCATTAACCTATAAAATTCCATGCTACCTTGAATCGTATTTAGGTAGCATGGCTGGTTAGATTTAGGCTCAAAGGGCTAGCGCTCGCTATTAGTGCTCCCCGACATCACCCGCTTCAATTTGATTTATTAAATTCCCCTCAGCATGCGCCTTTTGATACATAGGCACTTGTTTGATAAGGCGTTTAATCTCAGCCACTTCATTCAAATAAGCTTCACTGTCTACACGCCCATATTTTTCGGTAAATGCTTGCTTACTTAAGCCTTCGGGGAAGGCTTTAATCGCTGGAACAATATCGTTATCAGATTGAATTCGTGCCACAGCATTTTGTGTACTTTCGGCATGCTCAGGCATGGTCGCCACTCGGGCAAATTGTGAGCCCGACATATCAGCACCTAAATCAACAAAGCTGTAGCCTGAACCACCTGCTCCTCTGTCCATTAACTCTTTAAATTCACCAATTGCCCACGACATATCCTGCTCGGCAAGTAACTCAAGGGCAGCGGAAATAATAAAATGGCGGGCTAAGTCGTTACGCGCTAATAAAATAGCCGGGGCTCGGGGCTTTAATGCTTTTGTTGGGTCGGGCTGTAAATCGCCCACTAGGCTACCAATACGATAGTGCCCCACATACGCAGCAAGGGCCAATATCACCGCTTTATTATGTAGCGCTGCCTCGTGGGGAGAATGGCTTTGCTCTCTTGCGCGAGCCATGCCTTCTCGTAAGTACTCAATAAGAGGCACTGGTTGCTTTGATAGCGCTAAATCACGCCCTGAGATGTAACGCAAATAATAAGCTGCAAGGGTTTGAAGCTCTGTTTCTTCTTGAACGCCCATATTGTTAGACACCACGGTAAGCTCTTCTAACAAAGAGGCCAGTGGCGCAGTATGTAAGGACACTTCACCGCGGCGCATCGTCACTTTTTCAACACGAGTCAGTGCAATAGTGGCAATTTCGGACTTAGTCCAATAATTTATACCCTTTTCAGCAAACGAGAGCATGAGAGGCCCAGACAAAGACAAGTCTCCCACACTAATATAATCAATTTGCAGGCTATCGCCGGGTAAAATTAACGCTGATACATTGAAATATAAATCAACACTGCTGGGTGAAAAGGTAAAGGTAATCGTACTGCCCACTTCTGTTACGTTCACAACGCCACTAAAATTAGGCACGGCCCGCTGCAATACGCCCACTAAGCTTTCTATTTGGGTTTCGGTTAAATGAATAACGTGGTTAGAACTTCGCTGAGTGAACGCATTTTGTAACTGAGACAGCAAGTCGTTAACGCTATCTGCGCCATCTAATTGGTTTGGTGCACTAGACACCACCAACGGCGAACGCTGAACCACAGCTACGCTTACCCCAATCAATACGACAAAGGTCACCACGAATAAAACAACGAAAACACCAAGAATCCAACGGGCCATTCTCATCATGATTTAATCACTTCCCAAACACCATGCATACATACCACCACGACCTTACCTAAACGCTACGTTGTGAAGAGTAGAAATAGTAGCTAAATCTAGTGTTTATGACTAGCGACCTGTGATCTCTTGTTCTAACCATAATGGTAAGCTTTCGTAACGAGAGGTCGCTTTCGAAAAATCATGGGTGGCCGATTGTGTGGTTGGAATAACCACACAAGGTATTTCTGCCGATACCGCTGATTGCATGCCGGTGTGGGTATCTTCAATGGCGACACACTGCGCTGCTGAAACCCCTAACTTTTCCATGGCCAGCTGGTAGCAATCGGGGGCAGGCTTACTGTGAGTAACATCTTCTACCGCCACCACACATGAAATGTATTGAGCTAGGCCATAATTTGCGAGGGTTTTCTCTACCGACAAAGTACTTCCCCCAGTCACAATTCCTATTGTGTAGCCTTTATCAGCGCATGCTTTTATGGTTTCAGCAGCGTGTGGCATAAGTGGGAAAGCTTGCTGTGAAAGATACGCTTCAATTTTTTCGTGTTTCTTTTTGGCCAATCGCTCAGGGGTTTCGTCTAATGAGAAATGCTCAACGACATCTTTGGCATTTTGCTTAACCGGTATACCCGCCATTGCTTTACAGTAAAATTCATCTGTTAGCTCTGCACCGTAACTGGCCACTATTTCTTGCCACAGTGTAAAGTGGACGCGCTCTGAATTAATCAAGGTACCATCATGATCAAACAATAGCGTGGTAGTGTTATTGGAAACGGAAGAACTTGCCATCGGCTCACCTCGAATATGAATAAATGTTAAAACGATTTTCCAACTACTTGCGTGAATGATTGTTAAAACATGCAGTGGTAACTGTACTTGAAAAAAAGAACCTCCAATCAGGAGGTTCTAGATAGACTGTCAGACTAAATACCTAACGTGTTAGCGTTCGGATTAACGATGCCCGCAGTTTTTTGGAAAACAAAATATCTCGCTTAGTCCACGGTAAGCTTTGCTCACCATCAATTTCACTCCACCGCTCAAATGACGCACGTGGTGAGAGCATGCCTTGTTCGTTAACGTCTTTTTCCGGTTTACCAGCCCAATGGGTTATTTGCGCTTCGGGCTGTCTAAAGATATACAATCGCGCTTTAGCTAATTCGTAGTTCATACGAATTAGCATTACGCCTCTGACATTTTCTGGGTCTACTGTCTCTAGCCCTGTGTACTGGCGAATATCTTGAGTATGCAGAATCACATCAGAGGTGTCTGACTGAAAGACTTTATCAATACGCTTTAGCTGTTTTGTATCATAGCCATCATCGTCACTGAAAAACCACTTCCCATTAATAAAAATGGCCGCCCCGCATGCGGTGAAATCTTGCTTTACGTCTTCTAAGAACGCTTGAGTTGCTTGGTCATCTTTCAAGCGAAGCTTATGCGTAATGGCCCCAACCTTCTCATCTAAAGACGTGAGTAATTGCAGGCGCTTTTTCGATTTGTGCGTGGAGTACACCATAGAAAAATACTTAACCAGCATTTCAGCTTGATGGCGCAACTGCGCATCAATGTGCGATTCGATGCTATTGTGACAGGATACTATGCCCCACAGCTTACCGGTTTGAATGATAGGAATAGAAAATGATGTAGCCACCCCCATATTCTGCATGTATTCGCCATGAATTGGCGACACACTTCGTAAGTCTGAGTAAGTTAAGTTTAGCGGTTGTTCTGCTTGATTCAGAAAGTCAGCGGGCGGTGTAGCACTACTAGCAATATATCGTGACGGATTCTCATAATACATTTGACGGGCAATAGCAGGTATGTCCGATGCTGGAAATTTTAATCCAAGATACTTTGGTGCCCCTTCAATCACTTTTTCAGCCACGACTTCGCCACTCCAAAGCTCATTAAAGCGATAAAGCAATATACGTTCGCAGGGCAGAAACTCATCAAGGGCTGCGATAAGTTGCTCCCAAAAATCTTTATCTTCCCAATGCTGTTCGATGGTCGGAAGTATTGAGGATCTTAATTGTAAGTACTGACGCTGAGAAACATTGGCAACACTAGACTCTATCTCAATTAAGATACCTTCGTCGCTACGATGGCTTCTGAAATTCAATACCTTATCGTTTAAGGGCTCGTTAAAGGCATAAGCTCTATCGCCGGCCTTTGACCCTAAATTATACAGTAAACTTAACGGCAACCAGTCGAGTGATTTTACTGGGCAGCCCACCAGTTCAGAGGGCGAAAGTTGAATAAAGTGGGCCAAATTACTACTAGCGGCAGTGACCTGCAAAGATTCACTATCGATAAAGAACGCACCGCCAAATTGCTGAACCTTGCCACTTAAATGCAAAGCCTCTTTTTCACAATTCTCAACCAAGGCGTCCATCTCAGCATTGTGTTTATTAAAGGTAGTCGTATCAGGGTTCATAATATTATTAACTAATTTGTTTATTAAGCTCTGCGCATGTAAGCATAGGCGAAAAAACAAGCCCCTGTACTACATCGCACCCGATATCCCGTAAGTAATCGAGTTGCTGCTGAGTTTCAACTTTATCCGCGATGATTTTAAGGCCTAGTGCTTTTCCTGCATTAATCAAAGCGTGAATAAGTTTGTTTGAATCATTGTTATCGCTAACGTCGGCTAATAATCGGCTGGATAGCTTAATTTCACTCGCTCCGCTTTGTTGAAGCTGAGATATTGCACTCTTGTACAGGCCATAGTCGTCAATACTAATCACACTGCCCATCGAGGCCAATGTCCTCAACCGATGGTAAATTCGCTCTTCACCACTTTCAATATCTTTTTCTGATACTTCGAATTTAAATAGTCCTGCGGTTAGTTCATAACGGTCTAGTACTGCCACAAAGTTTTTAATAAAATCAGATGTAAGCAACTGCGATCCAGATAAATTAATCGCTATGGCGGGCAGTTTACTGCCAAGTTGAATATATTGAGCAATTTCTCGCGCAACCAACTCAACCGCATGAAAGCCTATGGTTTCAATCAGTTTTCCGCGCTCGGCAATATTAATAAATGACTCAGCATTAAGTACTTCACCGTCGCTATTTTTATAACGCAGTAATGCCTCGGCGCCAACTATGGCGTTCGACGTAGACTCAAACTGAGGTTGGTACACCATTGAAAACTGTTTACCATCTAATGCTACTTTAAGCTGTTTTTCGACTTCTAAACGGGCTAATGCCTGCTCTTTCATCTTCGCGGTAAAGTACTGATATTGGTTGCGACCAGTAGATTTCGCTAAATACATGGCTTCATCAGCGTGCTGCAAGAGTACTTCTGAGCTAATCCCATCAGCAGGGTAAACGGCGATACCGATGCTCGCAGAAACCGAAATAGAATGGGTTGATACATCAAACTCATTTTGAACCTGGCTGATAATACGCTTTGCAATATCATCAATTTCGTCAATATGAGAGGCCGATATTAAGGCTACAAATTCATCACCGCCAATTCTCGCCAACAAATCGGTATCGCGAATACATTGTTGCAGACGCTTCGTGACCTGCTTGAGTAGCAAATCCCCTACCTTATGTCCTAAGTTGTCGTTAACCGGCTTAAAGTTATCTAAATCAACAAAGAGTACACCGCATAATTGCTTGCTGCGCTTTGCCCCACTAATCATTAGTTCAAGGCGTTCAAGTAACACGGTTCTATTGGGTAGCCCCGTAAGCTCGTCATGGGTAGCGAGATATTCAATGCGGCGCTGCATATTCTTTATTTCGTCAATATTGCTATAGGCCGCCACGTAATTAACAATATCGCCATTGGCGCCTTTCACCGCATTAACCGTTAGCCACATTTTTACATGACTACCATCTTTAACCTTGTTAATGACCTCACCTTGCCAAAATCCTCGTTCGTTCAACGAGGCTTTCATTGCTAAAAAGAAATCTTTAGAGTGCTCTCCTGATTCCAGCATTTTTGGCGTTTTGCCAGTTAACTCTTGCTGAGAAAACCCCGTTAACTCAGCAAACGTTTCGTTAGTGGTAAGAATGCGCTGGTTGGCATCGGTAACAAGAATAGCTTCACTGGTACGTTCAAATATCTTGCCAGCTAATCGCAATTGTTCATTAGCATGTAGCTCTTTTGAAATATCTGTTGCTTGGGTACAAATTGACTTAATGGTGCCTTCGGCATCAAAAATAGGGAATCGCACACTTTTGATAATAACTTTACCGGCTCGTAATATGAACTCATCAAGCGTTTCTAACGGGGATAAAGTACGCATGGTGTCTAAGTCTTTTTCACGGAACTGACGAGCCGTTTCTCGCTCAAAGATTTGAAGGTCGGTTTTGCCAACCACTTCTTGTGCAGTTACGCCAAAGACTTCCTCAAACCGCGAGTTAACAAACTCATATCGACCCGCATTATCTTTAAGTGCAATTAACGCCAACGAATTATTCATGATAGACAAAAGCTGCTCTTGGCTTTTTTCAATTCGCTCGTGGGCAATAACCAATTCTGAATTATCAATAATAACTAAAATAGCCCCAGTGATGCGGTCTCTACTGTTTAGAATTGGCGTAATAAACACATTGTAAGTTTCTTGGCTCGACGGCTTGATCACTATGCTGGTATTTACCCCGTTGCGCAGGGTTTTGCTTAAGCGCTTTTCAATGTCTTCAAAATAGTCGGGGAAATTAAGCGTGTACATCGGCTTTTTAAGCGAGCCATTATTTAAATGAAAACGGCGATTGGCGGCGTCATTGGTTCGACTTAAGCAGGTATCGGTATCAAATACCAAGATGGGAAAATCTAACGTGTCATAAACGCTCATCAACTCACTGTTTATCGCACCTAAATCAGCAGACTTACGCATGCTTTCTTCGTTAACGCTAATCAGTTCTTCATTGGTAGCCTGAAGCTCTTCGTTGGTAGCTTCCAGTTCTTCGTTATTCGCTTGTAGCTCTTCATTAGCGGCCTGCACTTCTTCATTAAGTGCCTGCATTTCTTCTGCTGAGGCAGCCATTTCTTCGGTAAGCGTTTGTAGTTGCTCACGGGCCGCAATCAACTCAGCAACATCAGCTTCATTGGTTGCCAGCGCCTCTTTAGGCTCGACATCAATGATGGCCTCGTCTTCGTAAAAATTAACTAAGTAGTGCTGAGGGCTTTGGTTTTCTAGCGGCAGTACCCGTAATTTCCACAGTTGACTGTCATCGTCACCTAGTCGCTTAGCGCGGCTTGTCGCTATTTCACCAGTACGACTTGCCTTATTAACGCAAGAAATTAAGTCTGCGGCAAAAGGCACAGCAATCAGTTTCGATAAGTTAAGGTCGGGCACCCCAGATGGAAAAGTAATAAAGCGCTGTAAGTTGCCATGCGAGTGTAAAATGGCAAATCTCTCACTTATTAGTAAACTTGGGCCAAAACTATTCAGCACCGAACGGGTAAAAATATTTTCGTAGCTGTTAGTGATAGCCGTTTTCGTTTTGGTGATATCTACATGGCTTTTTAACATTTTCGGTAGTGCAGGAGGCTTAGATGCCTCGCTCACTTTAAAAATTCTACTGCGCCTATCAAGGGCAACAAACATATCTTCTGTTGAACCAATCGATTCAGACTTACCTAAAAAGAGAATACCTTCTTTGGTTAACGAGTAGCGAAACAGTGATAAAACCCGCTGCTGCAAATCGCTGTTAAAGTAGATAAGTACATTTCTAAATGACACCATATCAAGGTGTAAGAACGGCGGATCCCGCGTGATATCCTGACGCGAAAAAGTAATTACATCACGCAGCAATTTTTGCGAGTAATACGCATTGTCTGCATATCGAAAGTATTTATCGGTTAAATCCGATGAAAGGCTCGCTATGGCTTGAACAGAATAAGCACCTTTACGAGCAACTGAGAGCGCATGTTCGTCGATATCAGTCGCAAAAACCTGTAAGTTGGCATCAATACCCTGCTTCTCAATAGCCTCTAGAAACAAGATGGCTAATGAATATGCCTCTTCCCCTGTAGCACATCCTGCTACCCATAACCGAATAGCGTCGCCACTGTTTTTACGCTCTACAATACTTTCGATGTGTGTACTGATAGCTTTAAATGCTGTGTTGTCTCTGAAAAAATCGGTAACTGAAATCAGTAGTTCTTTCGACAACGCAATGACTTCGTCAGCGTTATTATCTAAATAAGCCAAATAAGTCGGCAAATCTTCAGTTTGTGTGGCAATTAAACGGCGATTCACTCTGCGCAATAAGGTCGATTGTTTATAAAAACTGAAGTCTATCTTTGTAGCCGTTCTTATCTTTCCGTAGAGCTCACTCATTAATTCACTTCGAGTGTCTTCCTGCACAGCTAAGAAATTGCGTGCTATGTTTTGTGAAATATGTGCTATTTCTGGCCCCATTTCTTGGGGCTCAAGAATTGAATCCACAGCCACATTTTCAAGAGCCGCTTTGGGCATGCCATCATATTTTGCTGATGCAGGATCTTGTACAAAGGCAAATCCACCGACGCTTTTAATAGCCTTCAGCCCTCTGGCACCATCGCTGCCAGTACCCGATAAGATAACGCCAATTGCGTGATCGCCAATTTCATCAGCTAATGATTCAAACAAGAGGTTAACGGAGGGCTTAGGAGATAGTTCATCCGGTGATTTATCGAGGTGTAAATACCCCTCTTTGTATTTAAGGTGGTAACCCGGTGGCCCCACATAAATGGTGTTTGCTTTAATTTTGCAATGCGGCGTAGCCTCAACCACAGGGTATTCAGTTTCTCGCGCCAATATTTCCGTCATTTGGCTTTTATGAGTAGGAGATAAATGCTGAGCAATAATAAAAGACGCATTGATGGCTTTTGGTAATTCGCTTACCAGATTGATTAATGCTTCTATTCCGCCCGCTGAAGAGCCTACGCCAACAATAAAAGGAGCTATCTCAGGTTTAGTCGCCCGCGATGACGGTAAAGATTCCATACTACATTTAGCTCCGTTTGAGTTAACTGAATGCTAATGCGAACATTCAGTATTTGCGGCATCTTCACCGCATCTAATACGCTTACTATACCAGTAACTAGCACTCCAGAAATATACCAAAGTCTAATATTATTACGTTAAATAAAACGTGTTATGCGCCTAAAAGGTTCAAACACCTCAAAGTTTATGTTGAAAACTAACGAAAACATCAGGGTAACTCGCTAGTATTAGTTAAATAATTTCTCGGTATTATTTGGTAACTATTTCATCACCCTAAATATAGTTTCGATATCGAGGCGCTAAACAGGAAGATATTAGTGAAGTGGAGCAGCAAAGAAGCTTGAAAGTAATGGGTAAATGCATATCTATTGATAGGCGAATTGCTTGAGGAATTAATACGTGAACGACGAAAGGGATTGGACAGAGTGAAGCCATATCGATACCGATATGGCTAACAGGCAAGCAAAGGTTAAACGCCGACTTCCGCCATATTTCCTTTGCTTTCAAGCCAGATTTTTCTGTCGCCAGAACGTTTTTTGGCTAACAGCATGTCCATCAACTCTAGCATTTCTGCCGAGTCTTCTATCGTGAGTTGAACTAACCTACGGGTATTGGGATCCATAGTAGTTTCACGAAGCTGTAACGGGTTCATTTCACCTAGCCCTTTAAAGCGCTGAACGTTTACTTTACCGCGTTTTTTCTCTGCTTCTATACGATCCAATATGCCTTTTTTCTCGCCTTCATCCAGCGCATAGAAAACTTCTTTGCCCACATCGATACGAAATAAAGGTGGCATGGCCACATAAACATGGCCTTGGTCGACTAGCGTTCTAAAGTGCTTCACAAACAATGCACACAGCAAGGTAGCAATATGCAGTCCGTCGGAGTCGGCATCCGCTAATATACAAATTTTACCGTACCGTAAACCTGATAAATCGGTAGAATCTGGGTCGATACCTAACGCTACTGATATATCGTGAATTTCTTGTGATGCTAATACCTGTGAAGAGTCTACTTCCCAGCTATTAAGGATTTTACCGCGAAGGGGCATGATAGCTTGGAATTCTCGGTCTCTAGCTTGTTTGGCAGAACCACCTGCTGAATCACCTTCCACTAGAAAAAGCTCAGAGTAGGAAATGTCTTGAGACGAACAATCGGTTAATTTACCTGGCAGTGCTGGCCCTTGGGTGACCTTTTTACGCGCCACTTTTTTGTTTTGACGTAATCGGCGCTGTGCATTGTTGATACACATATCTGCCAAGGCTTCGGCCACTTCGGTATGTTGGTTTAACCACAAGCTAAACGCGTCTTTTACCACGCCAGAGACAAAAGCAGATGCTTGGCGTGACGACAAGCGCTCTTTGGTTTGCCCTGCAAATTGTGGGTCTTGCATTTTGGTAGACAAAATATAAGCACATCGGTCCCAGATATCATCCGGTGACAGCTTCACCCCACGAGGCATTAAGTTTCTAAATTCACAAAACTCGCGCATAGACTCTAACAAGCCTTGGCGCATACCATTTACATGGGTACCGCCTTGGGCAGTAGGGATAAGGTTAACGTAACTTTCGGTGGTTAACTCACCGCCTTCAGGCAGCCACATTACCGCCCAATCAGCGCCTTCGGTGTTACCTTTAAAGCTACCTACAAAAGGGACATCAGTAGGAAGTGTTTCGTATTCTTGTACCGCTTGATACAAGTAATCTTGCAAACCATCTTCGTAGTACCATTCTTGTGAATCTTTGGCGATTTTATTGTCAAAACGAATACGTAAACCTGGGCTTAGTACGGCCTTTGCACGAAGATTATGAATAAGACGGCTGGCTGAGAATTTTGCTGAATCGAAGTATTGCGGATCGGGCCAAAAATGTACCCGGGTACCAGTGTTACGTTTGCCGCACGTATCTATTACCGCAAGTTCTTCAATTTTATCGCCATTGGCAAAGGCAATTTGATACACGTTACTGTCACGACGAATAGTGACTTCTACCCGTGTGGAGAGGGCGTTCACCACTGAAATGCCCACACCGTGTAACCCCCCAGAAAACGCATAGTTTTTGTTGGAGAATTTTCCCCCAGCATGTAGCTTACTTAAAATAAGTTCTACACCAGAGATTTTCTCTTCTGGGTGGATATCCACCGGCATACCACGGCCATCATCAATGACTTCAAGAGATTGGTCTTCATGCAAGATAACTTTAATGTTGGATGCATGACCTGCTAGGGCTTCATCCACACTGTTATCGATAACCTCTTGGCCCAAATGGTTGGGTCGTGTGGTATCGGTATACATGCCTGGGCGGCGCTTAACCGGGTCGAGACCGTTTAAGACTTCAATTGCATCAGAGTTATATTGATTTGACATAGTTATGGTTATTATTTAAGCCAGCAACAAGGGTTAACGTACGCAGAAGACAACTGCAACGCAAGATAAATTGATGTTACCAAGGCTAGCCTACCCTCGCAATGAAAAGGCGAAAGTCAGCAAGCTTGGTGGGTACGATATGAAGCTAATACGGCTAAAATTAATACTACAAGTAGTAACGCAACAACGAGAAACAAGATTTCGTTAACGGCTTCTAATCGTTAAGTAGAAAGTCGGCGATAGCAGGCAAGTGATTTTCAAAGCCAATAAAGCTGTGATCGCCGCCTTCTTCAACGACTAGCGTGCTCGATGCGTATTTGGTTTCTGCTAAACGATAATCTAAGGTTTCATCCTCAGTTTGCAATAACACTTTATACGCAGGTGCATGCCGTAATTCTTTAGCGTCTAACTTTTCTATTACATTAATATCGCTTTCAACGATGTGGAACACTTCACCCGTGTAAGGGTTGGTATGTTCACCAATAAAACCTTGCAGTAATTCATAAGGTTTTACCGCAGGGTTTATCAATACGGCTTTGCCCGAGAATTTTTCAATTAAAAACGTAGATAAATAACCGCCCATAGAACTGCCAATAACACGCAGCCCATCTTTAATTAACGCGGGGGTACTCTCTATCAATGCCAACAACTGACTTTCTACTTGGCTCGGGTAATTCGAAAGCGCGGGAATATGCAAGGTTACATCGGGATGATGCTGCTCGAAATACGCTTTGGTGGCCTGCGCTTTTACAGACTTTGGTGAGCTTAAAAAGCCATGAAGATATAACACGTGTTTCATATTATTTTTATTCTCTTTATATCGCTGGTTAACGTTCCATCGTCGTGTAACCTAATGAGTTGATAACCGGGCTGTTCGTTGCTTAACGCAAATTCAGATGCCATTTCCCACTGCCAACAGCTCGCAGGGCAGCCCATCACTGGTACAGGATTATCTGTACCTAACGTGTAACGAAGGGGGGAGTGAACATGGCCATGAATGATCGCCGCTAATGCAATGCCCTCTTCTACCCAGTGTAAAAACGCATCGGCGTTAGACAAGTCGTGTTTATCCATCCAACTTTCTGATGGCGAGGCATGGTGATGCATAGCCAGTAAATGATGGCGATGAGAATTTTCAGTTACCTGTTTGCCTATAGCCTTGAGCTCTTGAGTATCTACTTGGCCTCTCGCCCCGTCAAAACGTGTGTCTAGGCCGTGAATTTGCCAATCGCCTAATTCAACAGGCTTACCAGCAACAAGATGGTAAGCAGATAACGTATCAAAGTGAGGGTTATTATCATGATTGCCCGCAATCACATAAACCGGTGTTGTGACGTGGTTTTCCATCAAGATAGTAAAATGCTGATAGCTTGCTAAGGAATCATCGCCGCTAATATCACCGGTAACAATAACCGCGCTAATATTTTCGCAGAGCTTGAAAGCATCAATCAAAATTTGTTTTAAGCTGAGTTGAGGGTTAATTGCGCCGTAGCCTTGGCGAGTGGTATCACCAAATAAATGGCAGTCGCTAATATGCAGCAGGGTACTCACGCTAGCGAAGTTACCTTAGGACGCAATTTGCGGCAAAAATCTAACCACTCAGCAAGAAAGATATTCACCATTTGCTTTTCATTGCGTTGGCGCATTTTCAAATTAGGGTATTCGTAGGAAGGTTGAAGTGCGCCCGTATTTTGGCTATTTATGACTTCGGCCATTCTGGCATCATGGTACAAACGCACCGTCATTGAAGGTGTTAAATAGCTGGGCATATCGTCGGACGTTTGTTTAAGGCTTAACGTACTGGTATATCGAGCAGACTCAATAATCTTAATTTCGTACGTAAGCGCGTCGCCCACGGTAAATACGTAGTTAAGTTCCTCTGTATCACAATCGGGCAGAATACGAAGAATGTGCGCGTAGTTTAACTCGCACATTGCCTGCATTGTGGGTAGATGAGGGACGTATTTTCTGTGGGTACGTTGTGTCACGATATCTTCCATTGCTCCATTAGCGTGGATTTGTTCATAAAGAACCATTGTAGCGCAATTACTGCGGCAGCGTTGTCTATATGTCCGTTTTCCAGCCATTCAAGGGCAGTTTGCTCAGCCACTCTATGTACTTTGATATCTTCCGACTCAGTCTCTAATCCGTGAATGCCATGTGCTTTTTCTGCATCGGTTTTTGCAATAAAAATATGAATACGCTCGGTCGTTCCCCCGGGGCTAGATAAATAACTCATTGCTTTGGTGATATTTTCAAGCTCAATACCGGCCTCTTCCATCGACTCTCTATGGCATACATCTACGTCTGTTTCACCTTCATCAATCATGCCCGCTATTATTTCTATCAGCCAAGGGGTTGAAGATGTCGCTAATGCCCCTATTCTAAACTGCTCAATAAGAACAAATTCATTCAAAATAGGATCGTAGGGCAATACGCCTACAGCATGACCGCGTTCAAATAGCTCTCGTTTCACCGTACCGCTTTGGGTGCCGTCGAAGCATTTGTGCGTAAACAGATATTCTTGCATGGTGAAAAAACCACGATAAACCGATTTTACACTCTTAATTTCAACGTCGTTTGAGGTAAATGAAAGGATTTTCTTGCTCATTTGCAGACACTTTTGGTTCGAAACGATTTATCATGCATAGTACATAGACATACCACTTTTGTATACGCGCCCTAATCGCGGACGGAAGCATAAAAAGTTAATACCGAATTTTCTGAGATAAATGTGATTACTTGCCAATGAACTAGGTTGGATCACATATTCTGTTACAGTTAAAGCAACACTGTTACGACTGTACTGTTTCGGTTTACGAATAAAATTTATACACTTCACATATTATTTATAATTATTAGCAGTCACTTAGACTCATCTAGACATAACAGGAAGACGTAAGCATGAATCGAAAACTTCTGTCGCTCGCAATCGGTTTCTCAGTAACAACCGGTGCGCTTGCCGATGATCTGACGCAAGTGTATCAACAAGCACTTGCCAATGACCCTTTGGTAAACCAAGCGAAAGCGCAGCGTGATGCTGCATTTGAAGGGATCAGCATTAGTCGTGCAAACCTTCTCCCTCAAATTTCTGGATCTATGTCGTACACCACCTCTACCACAGAGAGTGCGCAAACCGTCGGTACAAATGCCGAAAACCTTCAAGTTCTTACCTATGAAATCGACGCAGACTCTATTGATTACGGTATTTCGTTGTCTATGTCGTTGTACGACCACGCAAACTGGGTTGGCTTAGATCGTGCCGAAAAAGTAGCAGAACAAAGTGATGCGCAATTAGCCGCTAGCATGCAAGACCTAATTGTACGAACAGTGACTGCTTATTTCGATGTATTGCGTGCACGTGATAGCGTTGAATTTGTTAATGCAGAAAAACGTGCCATTGAACGCCAGTTAGAACAAACCCGTCAGCGCTTTGAAGTTGGCCTAACTGCTATTACCGATGTTCACGAAGCTCAAGCTAACTACGACAGCACAGTGGCCCAAGAGATTCAGGCTGAAAACCAGCTAGAATTTGCCCTTGAAGCACTACGGGTTATCACCGGTAAATACCACGACCGTTTGTTTGGCTTAGATAAAGAAACCTTCTCTGCCACTATGCCCGTGCCTGCAAAAGTCGATAACTGGTTAGAAACAGCGCAAGATAAAAACTTAGCATTGTTGGTTGACCGTTTAGCGATGGACATTGCCAAAGAAGATATTGCGGCAGCCCGCTCAGGCCACTTACCGACCCTTGATTTATCGGCAAGCCTTGGTCGCTCTAAAAATGACGTAGATTCTCAGTTAATTCAGTACGAGACGCCTTACCTTGATAGCCAGTCAATTGGCCTGTCAGTGTCAGTACCGATTTACTCTGGCCACCGTGTAAGCTCGCAAACTGACCAAGCGAAATACCTTTACGTTTCTGCCAGCCAAGCGGCTGAACAAACGTATCGTGAAACGGTTCAGTCTATTCGCAGCTCGTTTAATAACGTAAAAGCGTCAATATCTACCATTCGCGCCCTTGAACAGTCTGTGGTTTCTGCAAACAGTGCGTTAAAAGCAACTGAAGCGGGTTTTGATGTAGGTACGCGTACTATTGTGGATGTACTTGATAGCACCCGTAATTTGTTTGATGCACGCAACAATTTATCTGGCGCCCGCTACGACTTTATCCAATCGGTTGTTACCTTAAAGCAAGCTGCAGGTACCTTAACCGGTGAAGATGTGGCTATTATCAACCGTGGTTTAAAGCCAATGGAAGACGCTGAATAGTCATCTACACACAAACTGAAAAATAATCTGGCGATACAACCAGCGTTATTAAAGAAGGCGGCATTAGCCGCCTTCTTTGTCAATAATGTAATATCTAAAGATAATGTCAGGCACGTTAAGCCGGCAATATGCGGTAATACAATTTTACTTGCAACAAGCACAATGCATCGTCCATGATGTTGCCCCTTTTTTATTATCCCTAAATAAGCCTATTTATCTTAAGTGATTGGCAGCGCTTATTTGTTTGTAATGTGAGCAAAGAAAAACATGCAAGCTTCTGAGTTACAAAGTCGATTTGAACGTATTCGCGCTAATAAATGGTTTGAAGCCTTTGTGGTTAGCGTTATTGTCATTTCAGCGTTATTAGTTGGCGCCAAAACCTACGAACTGCCTGCTGGGTTTGGCAGTGTTACCCTACTACTAGACTGGTTTATCAGCGCATTTTTCTTAACTGAAATTACTATTCGCTTTTTAGGTGAACGCCGAAAGCGAAACTTTTTTAAAAGTTTCTGGAATGTCTTCGATACCGTCATTGTTATTATCAGCCTTATACCCGCCGATGATACTGAACTTGCGTTGATAGCACGATTAGTTAGGGTATTTAGGGTGCTGCGGATGATCTCTATCATTCCTGAACTTCGCATACTCTTAGTGTCGCTGGTAAAAGCTTTGCCTCAACTGGGCTACGTAATGTTGCTCATGTTTATCATTTTCTACATATACGCCGCGGTCGGCAGCACCTTGTTTGGTGATATCAACCCTACGCTTTGGGGCGACATTACTATCTCATTGCTTACCCTATTTAGGGTGATGACATTTGAAGATTGGACCGATGTTATGTACGAAACCATGGGGGTTTATCCGCTAAGCTGGGTGTACTACTTAACCTTTATCTTCTTTACTGCGTTCGCCTTTTTGAACATGGTGATTGGTATTGTGGTAAACGTGATGGAGCGTGAGAACGAAAAAGCCAGGGAAGAAAAGGAAGCACTGCTAAGAGCAGAATTAGAAGCTGAAGGCCATAGTGAACCTACATTACAAGACGTAATGGCAGAGCTCACGGCGATTAAGGCCAAACTCGAAGAACCAAACTCAAAAAAATAACCAACAGTAATAACTAACAGCCAATAAAAAAGCGCCAAGGGAAGATATCACCTAGGCGCTTTTTTCGTTTGTATTAACTTAGCTATCGGTTTAGTAACCTATTTAGCTGTCAGTTTGCTTACTCGCTTTAAGGTACCAAACACCCTTTTATAATCCGTAGCGCGTTTTAAGCGTTTCTATACGCTCAAGCGATACTTCTTTTTCAAACTCTCTGCTTGCTAGGCGGCGCTTAGCTAACGCACTTTTATCCATCTGCAATAACAGCTCTACGTGATTCAGGTACACCTCATCATTTAAAATAGGTCGAGTTGCAATATCTGAATACAGGTTAAGCGCAGCTTCTATATCGCCTTTGGCAATCAGTATTTGCGCCAACGTATCTACAGAGTCTGCATTTTCAGGTTGTAAAGATACGGCCTTTTTCGCCATGGTTTCAGCTTTATCTAAGTTTCCATTTTGATAACTTAAAAACGCTAAGTTATTCAACACCACAAAATTATCAGGGGTTTTAGTCAAAATAGTTTCATAGGTCGCTATGGCTGTTTGTTTATCGCTACCAATTTGACGTTCGGCTAATAGCATGGCACTGCGCACATCGTTTGGCGTGTTCTGGACATGCTTTTCAAGAAATGAAAAGGCCTCGGCTTGTTTACCTGTCATTTCAAGAATGGCCACCATCAGCAAGGCCATGTCCGAGTTTGGCGTAGCTTCATAAGCCACCTCTGCATGCTCCAATGCTTCTTCTGGTTGCTTATCGATAACATACAGTCGTGCGAGAATACCGCGAACGAATGGCAGTGCTTGCACCTCATCAGAGGTACTATTGATAATCTCCCATGCCGGTTTACTTTGCCCCATCATGGCGTGGAAATACGCTTTTAAAAGGCTAATCTGGGCATCAGGACGTTTCGCTAATACTTTTTCAGTAAGCGCTAAACCGTCGCGGTAGTTATTCTGAGAATCAAGGATAAGCAGCATGCCCAATACCGCATTTTTATCTTGCGGATAAAACTCAACCCAACGTTCAAACAAGGCTTTGGCTTTTTCAACTTCGTTTGCACGAATTAGGCCCTGACCCTTTAAATTCCAAAACGCCATTGGGGTGCTTGCATCACCTTCAACAGAGGCTAACAAGCTATTATTCTTGGCTATTTCGCCCATTCGGGAATAAATACGCGCCAATAATAAACGCAAGTTTATATCGCCTGATTGTTTTGCAAGTTGCTTCTCTAAGTAGTCAACTACTACTGCTTCATTTTTTTCTCGCGCTTCTAGGGCGTACCACATGGTCAACGCTTGCACGTCAGAAGGGCTATCTTTTATATGAGATTTCACAAGCGTAATAGCGTCAGCAAACTGCTTTTGCGCAATCAGCAACTTCACTTTGGCATAAGCCACTTCTTTATCGGCACCCTCTAACTTTTCAGCGCTATTTAATAAGTCAGTGGCTGTAGTAAAGTCTTCCTCAACAATAGCAATGCTGGCTAAGTACACCAAAGGCAATGCATCACTTGGCGCTTGCTCCTGCCATTCACTGGCAGCAACTTTGGCTTTTTCTAGCTCGCCAGTAGCGATGTATGCGCGCAGTAACGTGTTTTGAGAGGCGGTAGATTCTGGCGCCCGCTGAACGGCTTCTTCAATGTTAACCAAACCGGTCACATCGTTTAACGAAAGTTGTAACACACCTAAACGAGCGAGATCTTCTGGTGAGGTATCCACTACCGCTTCGGTTTTTTCAACCATTTGCTTGGCACCAAGTACGTTACCTTCACGAAGTAATTGATACCCCGCTTTTGAAAATAGCGCTGCGTCAGTGGTCGTAACGCCTTCTACTCGGTTTAATACGGCAAGGGCTTCGTCATTTTCACCCAGTTGCAACATGCTGTCTGCTAGCATTCTTAAGCCTGGGTGATTTTCAGGTAACCGTGACGCCACCATAGTAAGGTGTCGTTGGGCCGCTTCAAAATCTTGAATTTGATACGCGCTGAAACCGGCAACCAATCGCACCACTTGATCGTTACGACCGTTTTGTACTGCTGTTTCCAAATGCGCTAACGCTTTTGCATGATTTCCATTAGCTGATTCAATTATGCCTTTAAACGTATTAAGCAATGGATGGGCTTCATTCAGCGTTAACAGTTCATCCACCACTGGCTCAGCACGTGCTAAATCGCGTTGCTCTATTAGCAAAGCAGCGTAAGCGAATTTACTGGTCAAGTCTTTAGGAAAGGCTTTAGTGTAATCTTCGTAAACACCAATGGCTTCTGCTTGCTTTTGCTCCAACAAGTAAAGGCGGGCAAGCTGTAGTAAAACATCTTTGTTGCTTGGCGCTTGCTCTCGAAGTGCTTCTGTAGCAGTAAGTGCCTGTGCATAGTCTTCTGTAAGTACGTATTCGTAACTTTCAATTAAACCTTTATAAACCGATTGTGTATCTAACGTCAGTAAATCGCCTAGCAGCGCTTCAGCCTCTGCCAGTTTTTCTAGCTGCACCAAGGCTTGCAGTTTATAAAAGCCAACTTCCGCAGATTCAACTGTGGTCATACCCTCTGCGCGGTAATCCACCTCACCTAAAGCGTTCTCAGCGCCAGACTGTTGATAAGCAACAGAGAGGAGAGGAATAACTTCACTGGCGGGGTGGCCAAGCTCTAACGCTTTGTTTAACTCTTTTTCTGCTGAGACATAATTATCATTTTGAAGGTATAATTTACCTAACTCAAAACGAGGTACCGCTGCATTGGGGTCCATCTGAATGGCATTTTTATATTCAACAATTGCAGCAGCATTATTTTGATTCTGTGCATAAGCACGAGCGTCTTCTAGATGAGCGTCTATCGATTTATCACCACATCCTGCTAAAAGGCTGCTCAAAAGAAGAACTGCGATAGAAGATCGCTTAAAAATCTGCTGTGGGTATTTCTTATTCATTGTCGTTCCTTTGCCCTACATCATTTGAATTTCGAGGTATACCCGAAGTTTACACTATCAATTGTGCATTTTTTCGTCATTATTGTGCAATTTCGTGGCAACCTGACCATTATTCGAATATAATAACGTTTTTTGCAATACCGCGAGCACACTCCGACGTTTGAAGGCGTCCTACAGTATGCCGCACCCTCCTTACTTAAAGCATCAGGACCCTTAATGACAACAACTGTCGACATGACATTTAAAGATCTAAAACTACCAGAACCTATCTTACAAGCCCTTGAAAAAGTTGGCTACGAGAAACCGTCACCTATTCAAGCCGAGAGTATTCCATTACTGCTTGAAGGTCACGACTTACTCGGTCAGGCCCAGACAGGGACAGGAAAAACCGCAGCGTTTGCCCTTCCAATGTTGGCAAATATCGATCCTGAGCAACGTAAGCCGCAATTACTGGTACTAGCACCTACTCGCGAATTGGCGATTCAGGTAGCAGAAGCGTTCCAAGTGTACGCTAGTTTCAGCCATAAAATTAAAGTACTGCCTGTTTACGGCGGTCAATCTTACGACAACCAAATTCGCCAGCTTAAGCGCGGCGTTCAAGTTGTAGTAGGTACACCAGGTCGTGTTATTGACCATATTAAACGTAAAACGTTGGATTTAAGTGAACTTAAATTCCTCGTACTTGATGAAGCCGACGAAATGCTGCGCATGGGCTTTATTGATGACGTTGAGCTTATTTTGAGCCACGCGCCAGCTGAACGCCAAACGGCGTTGTTCTCGGCAACTATGCCTGGTCCAATCAAGAAGATTACTCAGCGTTATCTTAAAGATCCTAAGCACGTAAAAATTGCGTCTAAGGTAAGTACTGCAAGTACTATTCGTCAACGTTACTGCCAAGTAGCGCCTCATCATAAGCTTGAGGCACTTACGCGTATCATGGAAGTAGAGCGTTTTGACGGCATGATTATTTTCGTGCGTACTAAGACAGCTACTGTTGAACTTGCTGATAAACTTTCTGCACGTGGATACGATGTTGAACCGCTAAATGGTGACATTCCTCAGAACGCTCGTGAGCGTACTGTTGATAAACTTAAGCAAGGTAACATTGATATCTTAGTAGCAACTGACGTTGTTGCACGTGGTCTTGATGTTGAACGTGTTAGCCACGTTATCAACTACGACGTACCTTACGATAGTGAATCTTATGTTCACCGTATTGGTCGTACAGGCCGTGCAGGTCGTACTGGTGATGCAATCCTTTTCATCTCTCATCGTGAAAAGCGTATGCTTTTCTCTATCGAGAAAACGACTAAGCAGCCAATTGAAGCAATGCCAATTCCTTCAATTAGTGAAATCAACGAAACCCGTTTAAGCCGTTTCAAGCAATCTGTTATTGAAGCTACGCAAGATGACAGCATTGAAACACTTATTCCATTAGTTGAGATGATTAAAGAAGAAGCTGAAGCTTCTCCTGAAGTGCTAATGGCAGCATTGCTTAAGATTGCACAAGGTGATGAGCCGCTTATCTTAAAAGAAAGCGACCGCCCTGACCTTCACAGCAAGCCACCTCGTGACAGCCGTGAACCTCGTGGCGACCGCAGAGATGGTGGCCGTGACGGTCGTGAACGTAAGCCTAGAGCACCTCGCACTGGTCGTAAGCCAGAAGCAGGTATGCAGCGCTTCCGTATCGACGTAGGTCATACACACGGTGCTAAGCCGGGTAATATCGTTGGCGCTATCGCAAACGAAGGTAACATGGATTCTAAGCACATTGGTGCTATCGAAATTTATGATAACTTCAGTACTGTTGATTTGCCTGAAGGTATGCCAAAAGAGACTAAAGACAAGCTTCAAGGTACTCGCGTAGCGGGTCAGCGTTTGTCGATTCGCGAATGGTCGGATACACCGCCAGCGAAACGCGAGCGTGGCGACAACCGTGGTGAAAACCGCAGTCGTGATAACCGCGCACGTCGCAAGTCGTAAGACCGAAATAAAAGCAACTTCTGCCTTTATATAACGTTGTGGAATATAAAGGCTGATTTCGTTGTTTCTAATTAAAAAGAATTAGCGCAAAATAGCGTTAGTTCTTTTTTTTTATGTGCCCCTCAATGGATTACTTTCCCCTATTTTTAGATGCTCGCTCTCTTCGCTGTTTAATTGTTGGCGCTGGAGAAGTAGCCGCCCGCAAACTTGAGCTCATCATGAAGACTCCAGCTCACATCACTGTGGTAGCGCCTTGGGCATGCGACACGATAAAACGTTTGGCGCAAAACGAGAAAGTAACCCTTATTGAGCGGGAGTTTATCGATAGCGATTTAGCCGATAAAGACATGGTTTTTATTGCCACTGATAAATCTGAAACCAATCAAGCCATTCACGATTTAGCTCGCGAACAAAAAGTGCTTGTGAATGTGGTAGATAACACCCCACTTTGCCAATTCATTACCCCTTCTATTGTAGATCGCTCACCCATTATTATTGCCATGAGTAGCGGCGGCGTAGCGCCCGTACTATTACGCTATTTACGCCAAAAACTGGAAACTGTGCTGCCTGCTAACTTGAGTAAGCTTGGTGCGTTTTCAGAAAAATTCAGAGAAAAAGTAAAGCAAACCTTAAATGGTGTTACTGCAAGGCGTTACTTTTGGGAAGACGTGTTAGATGGCGACATAGCTGAAATGGTCGAAAAAGGCCAAGACAGCAAAGCCGATGCAGCCTTTGAAACCGCCCTAACGGCAGCGGCTGAAAACAACCAAGTTCAAGGTCAGGTCTACCTTGTTGGTGCAGGCCCTGGCGACCCTGATTTGTTGACGTTTCGTGCACTAAGGCTAATGCAAAAAGCTGATGTAGTGGTTTACGATAGATTAGTTTCACCGCAGATTTTAGAACTCGTTCGCCGAGATGCCGAAAAAATTTACGTGGGTAAAGCAAAGAGCAACCATAGCTTGCCACAAGATGATATTAACCAGCTTATGGTTGATGAGGCGAAAAAAGGCAATCGAGTGGTACGCTTAAAAGGCGGAGATCCATTCATATTTGGTCGTGGCGGGGAAGAAATTCAAACCCTTATTCAGCACGGTATTGAGTTCCAAGTAGTGCCCGGTATTACTGCGGCGAATGGCGCATCAAGTTATGCAGGTATTCCTTTAACCCATAGAGATCACGCCCAATCAGTGGTGTTTGCTACCGGCCATCTAAAAGACGATACTATCGATTTGAATTGGCAATCGTTAGCGCACGCCAATCAGACGATTGTGTTTTATATGGGGTTAACTGGCTTACCCATTATTTGTAAAAAGCTGATTGAAAATGGTCTTACCGCAGATACCCCCATTGCCTTGATTCAATCGGCTACCACCGAAAACCAAGTGGTGGTAACAGGCACGCTTAGTGATATTACGCAAAATCCTGCTACATCAGCGTTGAAGCCCCCGACGCTCATTATCGTAGGTACTGTAGTAAGTTTGCATAACCAGCTAAATTGGTTTGGTGACTAACTTACCCTTGTGAGCACGCTTTGGTTTTAACTAATTTGTTGCAATTTACCCCTGCGTACGCATACTGAATTAATCAGCTAAGCGGCATGTCGGCATTTATACATTGGTAATCACACCAAAGCGAAGGTTTCAAGTTTTAGGGTATGTAAGCCATCTTTGCAGGCAAACGGCGATGTTTGCCATGGGCTTGCCTACTCGGTTGTTTAAGTCGCTAGCGCTTTGGTTAGCGCTGCCGCTTAGGATCGCACTGTTTCTTCTTTGTTTTACCCCTGTCGCTACTTACGCGTCGCAACTCACTTTCAACAAAACCGTGACGCCTGATGATATTCAGTTTAAATATCGATGGCTAGATAACGAAGGTACTGAGCAAACCATTGCATTCTCTTTGCCCAATAGCGCATTAAAGGTAGCGCCTACCACACAGGCCAACTATAAACCTGAAATAGCCCAGCGTTATGTTACTGTGTCGTTATTGAAAGAAGCGAAGAAAGTCGACCCACGCGAAGCCGTTGTGTCAGTTACCCATGAAAATGACGCCATTAATATTAAGGTTAAATCAACCAAGCCGAATAAAGCTGACCAGATATTATCTCAACTAAAAGACGTGCAGCGAACAGCTTATACTGACTACCTTGATAAGCATTATTACACCCGATTCACCACGCTTTTTAACCAGCAAGCAGTAAAGCCGGACCACCTTCGCTACGTTGCTCAAACCTTTGAATCACTTAGGCCTATCTCGGAAGCGTTTTACGACAAAATAGATCGTATCGAAAATAACCGCGCTTATTTACAATTGATGACTAGCTGGGTACAAAGTATTCCTTACGATTCCCTTGAAGACAGAGTCGCCAGTAATGGTTCTGGTTTTGCACCTCCGTTAGGGTTACTGATGCAAAACAGGGGCGACTGCGACAGTAAGGCGGTGCTAACGGGCGCTTTGGTACGTGCCTTTCTTCCTTCTACCAGCATCATTATGGTCTTTCTTCCCCATCATGCGTTATTGGGAGTCGCGATAAATGCCATTTCCGAAGACGAGAAGTTAGAAGTTGAGGGTAAGACTTACGTGCTTTTTGACCCAACCGGCCCAGCACTTATCCCCTTTGGCGACATTTCAGAAGATACGAAACGCTACATTTCTACTGGCCGCTATCAAGTGGAGCATATTGACTAATAGTGCTCTAACAATATTAACCCTTTTTGCGCTTTATCGTAAACATTACCGCTATAAACACAGGCTTTGATGTTGATAGCTATAAAGTGGGCTTATTGAAATAATCTAACGCTTTAGCATCATCCATTTTCTGAGCGAAGTTAATTCCCAACTGCCGCAACTGCGGATCATACCGATAACGGCTTAACGCCTCTTTTAACTGTCGTAAGGCTTTGTCAGTTTGCCCTAAGCTATCTAAAGCTAGAAAGTAGACGTAAATGTATTGCACATTGTCGGGAGCTAATTTAACAGCTTTCCTAAATGCTTCTATTGAATCTAATTTTCTTTGCGAACGAATTAAGTACATGCCACGAGCATAATATAATACAGCTGAGCTAGGGTTAGCTTTCAGCCCTGCATTAAGTGTTAGTTCTTCGTCTTTAGCTAGCGCTGCTTGACGATAAACATCAGCTAAGTTGACATAATTAGGTACATAGTAAGGGTCTACTTCGATACCATGTTGCAAGCTATTCAACGCCTCTTGTATACGTCCAATTCGTAAATAAACCATACTCTGATTAAGCGCTGACTCGCCGCGCCACATAGACACTTCGTTAGACATCAATAATAGCGCCAATGCTTTTTTAAAAGAAGCTTGGTAGTTCAATCTAGCATCCAGTAAATGATTAGCAGCCCCAAGACGTACCGCCTTAAAGCGATCATCCAATAACGTTTGATAAGATTTCAACCGCTCAGGAATAGGCAACAAGTTTCCAATTCCAGCTACCGCCAAACGAATAAGTTCATGTTCTGAATGCACCCAGCCTTTAATATCGTCATCAGAGAGTTGCTCAACACTGTAAGGCAGCATCGCGATTGCGCTAGCGCGTACAATAATACTAAGTTTATTATTGTCAATTAGCGCGAAGTGTTGGGCAATCGGTAAAGTACCATTATGCATTAAAGCGACAAAATCATCTGGTATCGACTTAGGGGGGGCAATGCCTTCGCGACGCTTATTTATAATATCTGCAGACCAGCTGGAAGATTGTGATGTATGACAACTATTACACACATTTGGTGTTTCGAACTTAGTGCTTAACTCAGGCTGCGGCACTTTAAAACTATGATCTCTACGAGCATCAACTCCCATAAAAGTTGTTTGTGGCATATGACAGCTTACGCATTGCCCTGCGGATGAATTTAGGTCGTGGCGAATGTGAGATTGTTTCTGATATACCTCGCTGTTGTGGCATTGTAAACATAACCCGTTACCCTGAACTTTTATTTTCATTGTATGTTTGTCGTGGCAATCTAAGCAATTCACGCCCGCGGTATACATTTTACTTTGTAGGAATGAGCCATAAACATAGACCTCTTCTTTGACTTGCCCATCTGCGTGATACATCGTCGGCGTCAACAGCGAGGGCACAAACTGGTCTAAAAAGGCAGCATTCGGATCTATGCCATCAGTGATGGGGGTGCGTAATGAATGGCATGCGAAGCAGGTTTCCATGAAACGATTGTCTCTAGGCTCTCCATGCCATGAAGCAATTTTATCCCCGTCGTCCAGTAACCACTCCCCCAAAGCTTTTTGATCATCTGATGATAGAGGAAATTGACCAGTTGAGAGCTTATGTGAAGAGCTATTTTTGGATAAAGACGAAGGTGATACGGCGGTTTCGGTGTGATTATTCATTTTACCGTGACAAGACTGACACCCCACATTGATGTTGTGCCACCTAGTATCGAACTGATTCGTTTCAACAGAATAGTTGCGGGTTAAACCATCTGAATGACAATCTGCGCACATACCGTTCCAATTTTGCAACGGTTGACGCCAATGCAAGCGGTCTGCGGGTTGAATATCTTCCTGAGAATTCAGGGGGTACCACTGTTGGCCTCCTTCTGATTCAGGCCGAGAGTCCCACGCAAAAGGGAATACTTGAAGCTTTCCGTCACCAACTTCGATCAAGTATTGTTGTAAGGGATAGTGCCCAAAAGTATATTTTACTGGGTAATCCGTTGTGTTTTCGGCTTCTGTAAAATTTATCCAGAACTCTTCGCCTTTTTGGTAGAAGCGCGCCACCTGCGTATAGTGTTCTGCTTCTACACCCGAAAAATCACCCAATACTGTCTTTGATACTGCCACATCCATGGCTTTCGCATGATCAGATTCTTGCCAGTTGGAAACCGCTTTCTGATGACAACTGACACAGTTTGTATTTCCCATTACCTTAAAAGGTAAAATTAAAAATAGACTCGCCATTAGTAGGCTAGTAAACGTTAAATACTTCATTAAAATTTCACTAAAATACCATATCCGACATCTTACTTACTCAAGGCCAATATTTAGATTAATTTTAAAAAAACTTACGACCCAACCTTATCCTAGCCTCTTCAGCAATCAGCTTATCGACTATGAAACGTATGGCCCCCGCTACAATGTGGGTGTGAGAGGTAAGTTCTAAGAAAATAGAAACGGTGTCGCGCTGCTTAATACAACGCAAAAATAAGGGTTATTCTACGCTTATCAATAATTTTGCCTTGGGGGAAAATTCCCCCAAGGCAATCCATTATTAGCAAGCTACAACACTAAAGATTCTCTTCTGCAAAGCTGGCTAAACGGCTTCGCACTACCCCATCTAGGTTCAGTGTTGCACTGCCGGAGAAGTCTTTGAACTTCTCTACCAAGTAAGTAAGCCCTGAAGTTACGGCACTTAAGTAATTACTGTCGATTTGGGCCAAGTTTCCGCCCACAATAATTTTGGTACCTTCACCGCATCGGGTGATAATAGTTTTAAGCTGTGACGCAGTTAAGTTCTGAGATTCATCCAAAATAACAATAGAATTTTGAATGCTTCGCCCGCGCATAAAGTTAACCGACTTA